>DKMQ01000049.1:3528-11306 GCA_002470565.1 Oceanospirillaceae bacterium UBA7410
AATCTGCACCCAAAGCTAAGATAGAGCCAGAACCAGAACAAGCGCCACAGCCAGAGATTCAGCCAGAAGAAACTTATCAACACCAAGCTACACAGGCTCCTGTAATTGAGTCGCCACCGTGGGATGAAGAGCCTCAGCTAGAACAAGAGCGCCAGCCAGAACCAGAGCCAGAGCCAGAAGCTGTTGTAGCCCCACAGAAGCCAGCACATGATTGGACTTTGGCAGACCTAAGCGAACAAAACTGGATTCAAGTGTTTAACGACCTTAATCTATCCGGCATGACTCACGCTATTGCTGCAAATATGGTGTTTGCTCAAAGACAGGGCACTCATCTGCAATTCACCCTAGAGCAGGGCCAAAGCAGCATGTTAAATGATACTCACCAAAGCCGCATTTGTGAGGCTTTGGAAAAGATGTTTGGGTGTGAATTAAAGTTGAGCATAGGCATTGGAAAAGCTCAAACAGAAACCCCGTTTGCTAATCGCCAAAGGCGTGAAGCGCAGCATCAAAATGAAGCTATTTCATCATTACAAAACGATCCAAACGTGGCGAGTTTAACCACAGCGTTTAATGGGCAGCTAGACACTGATAGTGTATTGCCCGTGAACCCTATCGAAATATAAACTTAGATTAATGATAAGGAAATACATATGTTAAAAGGTGGTATGGGCAATCTGATGAAACAGGCCCAAAAAATGCAAGAACAAATGCAAGAATCCCAAGCCGCGCTAGCTAATGCAGAGTTTACTGGCACCTCTGGCGCCGGTTTGGTGCAAGTGGTTATGACAGGGCGTCATGATGTAAAGCGTGTTCAGCTAGATGACTCATTGATGTCAGAAGACAAAGAAATGCTAGAAGATCTATTAGCCGCGGCAGTCAATGATGCGGTGCGCAAAGTAGAGCAAACTAGCCAGAACAATATGTCTGACATGACCGCAGGCATGGGTATGCCAGCGGGTTTTAAGATGCCGTTTTAGCCACTCACTTTAGTAGCACATTATACTAACTATAGGTTAACCTTCATGTCGTTTAGTCCTCTTATTGATGATCTTATTGAGTCTCTTCGCTGCTTGCCGGGTGTGGGACGTAAATCAGCGCAGCGCATGGCTTTGCATATTTTAGAGCGCAACCGTGAAGGTGGGGCAGTGTTGGCCCAAAGCATAAACCGTGCACTTGATAAAGTGGGTCGTTGTGAGCAATGCAGAACCCACAGTGAAATCCCCGTGTGTCGCATGTGCACTCGGCCAGATCGTGACCTTCTTACCTTGTGTATCGTAGAAACGCCTGCGGATATTTTAGCCATAGAGCAAGGCGCTGGTTTTAAAGGGTTATATTTTGTACTCATGGGGCATTTATCTCCCATGGATGGTATTGGGCCCAATGAATTAGGCTTAGATTTACTTGTTTCACGCCTAAAGGAAGAGCAGATCACAGAGGTGGTTATAGCCACTAACCCTACTATAGAGGGTGATGCAACGGCCCATTTTATTCATCAATTGATTCGCCAGCAGCTAGATACCCCAGCTGTTAATGTCACACGCATAGCTCATGGTGTGCCTATAGGGGGTGAGCTAGAGTTTGTCGATGGCGGCACTTTGGCCCACGCGTTTGCTGGCCGCAAGAGTTATACTTAATTATGTCAGATATGTATCAATATATAGACACCAACGAAGGGCTACAAATAGCCTGTGACCAGCTTATTAAGGCCTCAGCTATTGCTGTGGATACTGAGTTTGTTAGAGAAGATACTTTTTACCCCATTCCAGGGCTAGTGCAGCTTGCCGCAGATGGCAACACCTTTCTGGTAGACCCTGTTACCATTGATAACTGGCAGCCTCTTCAAACCTTACTCACAGACCCAGACACGCTTAAAGTGATGCATGCCTGCAGTGAAGATTTAGAGCTATTTCAGCATTGGCTTGAGCTACGGCCCACACCTATGGCAGACACACAAATAGCTGCTGCATATGTAGATATGGGCTTATCGCCAGGTTATCAAAGCATGGTGTTAGATTTATTGGGTGAAACTGTGGATAAAGGGGAAACACGCTCCAACTGGCTACAGCGACCACTGCGTGATTCTCAGTGCCACTATGCAGCGATGGATGTGGCTCACCTCATGCAGTGTTATGACCTTCTTGCCCAGCGCTTAAAAGATAAGGGCGTGTGGGAGTGGTTTTTGGAAGATATGCAGCGCTTAGCGCAGCCCAAGCCAGCTATAGATCCAGAGCTGGCCTACACTCAAATGAAAAATGCGTGGCGTTTGCAGGGCAAGTCTGTAGGGCGTTTGCGTGCTTTGGCGGCATGGCGCGAAGTAGTAGCGCGTAGCGAAAACAGGCCAAAAAGTTTTGTGGTTAAAGACAGCAGCCTCATTGATATGGCCCATAAAAACCCTGTGGATCTAAGTGCCATTGGTGAATGCCAAGACATGCGCCCTAGTAGCTTAAGGCGTTATGGCAAACAGTGGCTGGCTATCATGGGTGCTTCATCACAAGTGTTGCCAGGGGTGCCGCAGCCTTTATCTAAAAACGAAAACAAAGACTACAAGCGCCTACATAAAGTAGTCACAGATCAAGCTGTGAATGCTTGTGTGCAAGTGCAATTGATGGGCCGTAAAAAAGAATTATTAGCGCTATTTGAAGGTTTGCGTAAAAAGCAGCCGTTTAGCTTACCCAGTAACTGGCAAGGCTGGCGAGAAGAGTTTCTTGCAGAGCCAATTGCCACAGAATATAACCATATTCAAGAGACACAGTAATGACTCAAAAGCGTATTATTTGCTCAATTTATCGCAGCAAAAAGAAAGACGAAATGTATCTCTATGTGGATAAAACCAAGGCGTTAAGTTTAGTGCCAGAGGCTTTGTTAGTGATGTTTGGTAAGCCAGAGCACCGCATGGATATGCTACTTACACCTGACAGAAAGTTTGCTAAAGCCAGTGCAGCAGACGTGTTGTCGCAAATTGATGAAAAGGGCTATTATTTACAAATGCCCCCAGTGCGCGAAGAGTATATGCTGGATCTTTACCGTGCGCCGATTAACCCAACCTATTAAACACTGCCGATAAGCTAGCTTTATGAAACATTCAACACAAACAGGGTTTTGGAAAGACGTCGCCCCCAAAGAAATGACAAGCCAGCAATGGGAATCCTTATGTGACGGCTGTGGGCGTTGTTGTTTACAAAAGCTCATAGATGATGATGTGCCTTTGATGTATCACACTAGTGTGGCATGCCGTTACCTTGATCTTAAGTCTTGCAAGTGCAGTGTGTATGAAACGCGCCAAGATAAAGTATCCGATTGCACCTTGGTCACCCCAGAAGCTGTAGAAGAATATAACTGGTTGCCAGAAACCTGTGGTTATAGGCGCGTGGCGGCAGGTAAAGATTTACCTGACTGGCATCCATTGGTCACAGGCGATCCTAAATCTACGGTAAAAGCGGGCATGACTGTGCGCAAATGGGCTATATCAGAAGACAAAGTGCCAGAGACAAGGTGGGGTGAACATATCATTGAGATTCAGCAACTTGGTGAATAAAAGTAGCTGTTTGCTCTTGTTACAGTGTCTTTAGATTGTGTTATGGTAAGTTAAATAAAAATAATATTCGGATTTCTAATTAATGTTCAAGTTTCATGCTATGCGCAGTATAAGTGCGACACTTTTCATCGCTTTATTAGCTATAAGTCATCCGGCTATTAGTAAGCCTTTGTCTAATCAGATGGACATTCGTGTATTGATCGATGTGTCTGGCAGTATGAAAAAAACTGATCCAAACAATCTGCGTATTCCTGCATTACAAGTGCTCACTCAATTATTACCTAAAGGAAGCAAAGCTGGTGTTTGGCAATTTGCTAACACCCCTAAGGTGGTTGTTCCCCATGGTGAGGTGGATGCACAATGGCAGCAACAAGCTGCTCTAGCTTCTCAAAAAATATCTTCCACTGGCCTATATACAGACATTGGCGCTGCGCTAACTGCTGCTTCATTTAATGCACAAGATCAAACCCAAGCTCGCCAGCTACATGTGATTTTATTAACCGATGGTATGGTGGATGTAAGTAAAGACGCCGCCCAAAACGCACTCGCTCGAAATGCGCTGCTTGAGCCGATACTTCAGCAATACATTAACGTAGGTGCCCGTGTGCACACTGTGGGTTTATCTTATAGAGCCGACCAAGCAACGCTCAGCGCAATAGCCAGACGCACTGACGGCTTGTTTGAAGTGGCTGAAGATGCAGACCAACTATTAGATATCTTTTTAAGGGCTTTGGATAACACGGTAGTGACTCAGCAAGTTGCTGTTGAGCCTATTGAGCAATCTTTTCTAGTAGAGCAGGGCATTGAGTCAATGACTGTGGTAGTAGAAAAAAACGGCGATGAAAACATCAAATTTACTGACGGTAAGCAAGATATAGTTACCCGCATCCCTGCTATAGACACTCAAATATGGCAGTCCTCCTCTACCCATGAAGTGGTTACAATTCAAGACCCTACGCCTGGCACTTGGACCTTAATTAGTGATACCGCCATATTAAAGCGCATCAATGTAGTGGGTAAAATACAAATACTACTACAACAAAGTCATCAAAATATAAAAGTAGGTCAGCGCAGCTATATCGACGTGCAGCTAGCTAATGCAAAAGGTGAGCTATTATCTGCAGCGCAGCTACAAGGGTTTAAGCTTGAAGTTGCTATGGATAATGGTGACAAAGAGGTGTTTGCTCGCAAGCAACGGTTTGCTGTAGATAAAAAAACGCGAATGGATTTGCCCGTGCTTAATCAACCTGGCATGTATAATCTTAATATTGCTGTCATTAATGGTTCATTGGTTCGCACCATTAATCGTAGCCTTAAAGTTCACCCTCTTGTGGCCTTAACAGACACCCAAAGAGATGCTGCAAACAATGCTCTAAATATGCCCGTTGCCAATGAGGTAGCTGTGATAGTCGATACGGCACCTAAAAAGAGCCAACCCATTCTCATCGAAGTGAGTAAAGAAAAGCCTTCAAAAGAGTTACAAGCGCTGATGTTTGAGTCACAGGTTGAGCAAGAGGCTACAGCGGTGGTCAATGAGCCTGCAGCGGTTATCAAAGAGGCTGATACTGCGCCAAAAACTATTACTGGTCAGATTGTCGATGCTGTTAATGAACTAACGGCCAAGCTAAGTAGCCCAGCCCAAGCTTTAGAAACTTTGCCTAATCAAACCAGTGACACTGTTAATGAAGCGGCTAGCTCTGTGCAAGATGACCAGATTGTTACAGACCAGTCTATGCATTGGCGCTGGTATATAGTGGGTGGGGCAGCTTTTGTATTATTGATTTTATTGGTTATTTTACGTAGAACTAATAAAATACCAGAAGCAAAAACACAAACAAAAACTTAATTAAGTCGTTAGAAGTGGAACGGGTATATGTGTGAACTTTTAGGCATGAGTGCAAATGTGCCTACGGATATCTGCTTTAGCTTTACTGGGCTGATGCAGCGTGGTGGTGGCTGTGGCCCTCATCGTGATGGTTGGGGTATTGCATTCTATGTAGGTAAAGGCTGCCGTACATTTCATGACCCAAAACCTAGTGCAGATTCTGAAGTAGCGCGCTTAGTGCAGCGTCATTCAATGAAGTCTCATATAGTCATCAGCCACATTCGCCAAGCCAATGTAGGCAACATCTGTTTGGAAAATACTCATCCTTTTCAAAGGGAGCTGTGGGGTAAGCACTGGACCTTTGCACACAACGGGCAGCTTACAGACACCTCAAGTTTGTATCTAAACCACTATTTACCTGTGGGAGACACAGACAGCGAGCATGTATTTTGTTGGTTGCTTAGTGAGCTGCGTACAGCTTTTCCTAAACCACCTTCAGACAAGTCGGTAGTGCGCTATTTTTTACAACAGCACTGTCAGTATTTAAAAACTCTGGGGGTGTTTAATATGCTGCTTTCAGATGGCGACCATCTTTATTGTTTTTGCTCAACCAAGCTAAGCTGGATTACGCGCAAGGCTCCTTTTGGTCAGGCCTCTTTAAGCGATGCAGATGTTAATGTGGATTTTGGTGAAGAAACGACACCCAATGATGTTGTTTCGGTGGTAGCCACACAGCCACTTACAGACAATGAAACATGGCACACTATGCTTCCTGGAGATATGTTGGTGCTGCATAAAGGTGTGGCCCTTAGTTAGGGTTTGGTTTTGGTGTGGTTTAATTGTGGTTTAACTGTCCTGAGTGTGCTTTTTCTTAAAAAGAAGCATTTAGGAAATATTTTTCAAATTATGCTGGTTTTCAAACGCATGTTTTATTAGCATAGCTGTATATATAACAAAAACTTAAAGGCTTATCATGAATCAAATCGCTGGCGTAGAATTTGGCCAATACCAATCTGTTACTGATGTATTTTTAGAAGCCTGTGGTAAGTATGCACACAAACCCGCCTTTAGCTGCATGGGGCAAACTTTGTCCTTTGCAGACATGGAGCGTTTAACTGCTAATTTTGCCTCTTATTTGCAAAACCATACTGACCTTAATGTGGGCGACCGCATAGCTATACAGCTACCTAACGTATTGCAATTTCCTATTGCAGCAATGGGCGCCATGCGAGCAGGTATGGTAGTGGTGAATACCAACCCCCTTTATACCGCCAGAGAAATGGAACACCAATTTAATGACTCAGGTGCTAAGGCCCTAGTGATTTTGGCCAACATGGCTAATATGGCAGAGCAAGTGGTGCCTAAAACTGGCATTAAGCTGGTTATGGTGACACAGCTTGCTGATATGCACCCGTTTGCTAAGCGTGTGTTAATAAACACAGTAGTTAAGCGTGTTAAAAAAATGGTGCCAGCCTATTCTTTGCCTGATGCTGTAAGCTTTAGACAGACTCTGGCATTAGGTGCTAAAAAAGCCCCAGTGGCAGTGTCTCTCACACTGGCTGATACAGCCGTATTACAATATACCGGCGGCACTACAGGCGTTTCCAAAGGCGCACAATTATTGCATCAAAACTTAGTAGCTAATATGATGCAGGTGCGCGAGCTCATCGTAGATATTTTGGATACTGACACCGAAGTGATGATTGCGCCTTTACCGCTTTATCATATCTATGCATTTACCGTGAGTTTGGTCATGACAGATATGGGCCATGAAATGGTGCTGATACCCAATCCACGTGATATTCCTGGGTTTGTGAAAGAGCTAAGCCGGCACAAATTTACTTCCTTTGCAGGCCTAAATACGTTGTTTGTGGCCTTATGTAATAACAAAGGTTTTAATGAGTTAGACTTTTCTCACCTAAAACATACCATTTCAGGTGGCATGGCGCTCACAGAAGCTGCAGCTAGCAAATGGCAAGGTGTTACAGGGTGTCAAATACAAGAAGCTTATGGGCTTACCGAAACGTCTCCTGCTGTTTCTTTTAACCCTTACCATGACATTCGTATTGGCACTATTGGCAAAGTGCTCACAGGTACACAAGTAAAAGTGATTGCAGAAGATGGCACTGACTTAGGTTTCAACCAAGAAGGCGAGCTGTGTGTGAAAGGCCCGCAAGTAATGGCAGGCTACTGGCAGCGCCCAGAGGCCACAGCACAAGCGATTGACGCTGAAGGCTGGTTTAAAACCGGCGACGTAGCTATATTGGCTGAAGATGGGTTTATTCGTTTAGTAGATCGTATTAAAGACATGATCAACGTGTCTGGTTTCAATGTATACCCCAATGAAATTGATGATGTAGCCAGCCAACACGAAGGTATCTTAGAGTGTGCAGCGGTAGGTATTCCTAACGAAGTAAG
>DKMQ01000055.1 GCA_002470565.1 Oceanospirillaceae bacterium UBA7410
AAATGGAGGGAGACAATGACTCCTGAAGAAATGCAGGCAGCAATAGAGGCGTTGCAAGGTTTGAGCAACACTAACCTTGAAATATTTTATTATTGGTGTACCGCCATTATGATTCTAATTCACGCAGGCTTTCTCATGTATGAGATGGGCGCCTCACGTGTTAAGCATTCCTTGGCTTCGGGTACCAAAAACATTCTCGCATTCGCGTTTATGATTCCCACTTTTTATATGTTCGGTTGGTTAATCTACTTATCCATGTGGCAAGGCTTTACCTACGACCCAGTATGGGGTGAATTTGGGTTACCTATGTCAGCCATTATGGGACCTAATATGGCAGACCAAGCCACAGGTGTATTTTGGGGTGCGTTCACTTTGTTTGCTTGTACTACAGCATCCATTTTGTCTGGCGCAGTCATAGAGCGTATTCGTATGGCATCTTTTGTTGTGCTAGCGGTGATTCTAGGCTCTGTTGTATGGAACTTAGCAGCATCTTGGGGCTGGCACCCAGCGGGTTGGTTGGTCACTGAGTTTGGTTATCACGATGCTGTAGCTTCTGGTGTGGTGCATACTATCTCAGGCTTCTTTGCTTTAGGTGTGTTGATCAACCTTGGCCCACGTATTGGTAAGTTCAATACCGACGGCAGTGCTAACGTAATCCGTGGACATAGCTTACCAATGACCATCACAGGTTTGATGCTCATTGTTGTAGGTTTCTTCGGTTTCATCGGCGCATGTGTACTATATAACTATGGTACTAATGGTGGTTGGGTAAACATATACGGTGGCCCAACAACACTTTCTGCATACCTGTTTAACACCCTTATGGCTGTTGCTGGCGGTATTATTGGTTGTTACGCCTGCACTCGTGATCCATTTTGGATGATGTCTGGCGCTTTGTGTGGTGTGATTTCAGCCGCTGCCGGCCTTGATTTGTGGTATCCACCTTTGGCATTTGCAATCGCCTTCGCTGGTGGTTTCTTAGGCCCTTGGGCTGCTAAGCAAATCGAAAAAATGGGCATCGATGATGCGGTTGGTGCTGTAGCTGTGCACGGTGTGTGTGGCGTTTGGGGCTTGTTAGCTGTGGGTATCTTCCTAGGTGGCTACCCCGGATTTAGCTCTTGGGATGGCTTTGAAGTTCCACCAATTAACATGACAGGTCAGGTTGTAGGCGCAGCAGTAATGATTGCTACTGGTTTCATTCCTGGTTATGTGTTGTCTTGGATTTTCAACAAGTTGGGCATCTTGCGCGCTGGTGACGGCGTGCAACGTGACGGTATGGATAACGAGCTTGAAGGCATTGCTTATCCAGAAGAAATTCGCTCACGCTAACTTGAATGCACAGGCTAAGCCTATCTAGGTTTAGCCTGTGCCCATTAAGAATAAGAGGATTTATATATGTTTAATTCATCACCAATCACTAGTTGGGAAGGCGCAGAAGCCATCTTCACTTATGCTGACAGCCCTTTAGGTATGGCAGTGTGCTTTTGGATCATGACAGCAATGCTTATCGTGCCACTAGCAGTGTCTTACAAGGCAGAAGAAAAAGCTGAAATTGATCATCAGTAAGTAATGCTCATCATATAGGTTTGAAATTTAGACCTAAAAAAACCGCCCTTGGGCGGTTTTTTTGTTTTAGCTAAAGGCTAAACTAAATGCGCAATAGCATCGCGTTCTTCTTCTAGCTCTTGGCGTGTCTTATCAATGTAAGCTTGGCTAGCTGCATCAATAGATAGGCCTTGAACAATGCTGTACTGACCATTTTGACAAGTCACAGGAAAAGAGAACATCAAATCCTTAGGGATGCCATAGCTCCCATCACTTGGAATGCCCATGCTAGTCCAGTCGCCATCTGGTGTGCCAGCAGCCCATATACGCATGTGATCAATGGCAGCGTTGGCCGCAGAGGCCGCAGAAGAGGCGCCACGGGCTTTAATGATAGATGCGCCACGTTGTGCGATCACAGGGATAAAGGCTGTGTCGATCCAATTTTGGTCTACTAGGTCCGTTGCTGCTTGGCCCTTCACTGTAGCATTGGTTACATCGGCATACATAGTCGCTGAGTGGTTGCCCCAAATACATAGGTTTTTCACGTCACTTACGCCAGCATCAGTTTGGTTGGCAAGTTGCGTCAATGCACGGTTATGGTCTAAACGAGTCATGGCTGTAAACTGCAATGGGTTTAGATCTGGAGCACTTTTCATAGCGATATAAGCATTGGTGTTGGCAGGGTTGCCCACCACAAGTACTTTAACGTCACGATTAGCGTTGTCATTGATCGCCTTACCTTGGGCAGTGAAGATATTGGCATTGGCTTCTAGCAAATCTTTACGCTCCATGCCTGGTCCACGTGGACGAGCTCCAACAAGTAAGCAATAGTGAGCATCATCAAAGGCCACTGCAGCATCGTCTGTAGGAGTGATAGAGTTAACTAGCGGGAATGCACAATCTTCAATTTCCATCACTACGCCGTTTAAAGCGCCAAGAGCTGGGGTGATTTCCAATAACTTTAGGTTGATTGGCTGATCGCTACCTAGCATTTCGCCTTTAGCGATACGAAAGATAAGGGAATAAGAAATCTGGCCGGCGGCACCGGTGATAACAACGTTAACTGGGCTCTTCATTAAATACTCCAAAGCATGGACCTTTTGATAGACTGTGTAGTTACAGGCAAAAGGTATTAATATAGACCCACATGTCGCATTGCTGCGCCTTAGGCCATAAATGAAGCGATATTATACCTAACATTGCACCACTTATGTATGCGACAAAGGCCTATTTAGCTTATACAGATTATTCAGGGGGTATTTAAATGCATTTTGTTACACTTAAAAACGGTAGTTTAGGTGCGGTTGTTGAGAATCAATTAGTAGATCTTGAAGCTGCAAGTATCGCTCTAGACATAAGACTCCCATGTGCAAATATGTGGGGGTTGCTAGACGGCTCACCTCAACTGCGCAGCGATATTGAAGCCATAGCCATGCAGGCGTATGAGCAACACATTGCCTGTGTTAACTATTCCTCACAGCTTGTAGGTTCGCCTCTGCCGTACTTGCGCCGAAATGTATTTTGCATTGGTAAAAATTACGCCGACCATGCAGCAGAAATTGCAGACAAAATGGGCATTAGTGCAGACCTGCCAAAATACCCCATCGTTTTTACTAAAGCCACCAACACGCTTATTGGCCCACTAGACACCATCCCTTTGCACGCTGGAATCACCCGAAAAATAGACTATGAGGCAGAGCTGGCCTTGGTGGTAGGTAAAGCGGGGGTAAACATTACCAAGGCAGATGCGTGGAGTCACATATTTGGCTTTAGTTGTTATAACGATGTGTCAGCTAGAGATTTGCAAAAGCGCCATAGTCAATGGCATCTTGGTAAGTCTTTAGATGGTTTTGGCCCCATGGGGCCTGCGATTACGCCCACCTATGGTAAGCCTATAAGTGGCAATACACGTGTGACTTGCCATGTGAATGGCCAGCCAAGGCAAGATGCGGCATTAGCTCAGATGATATTTGATATCCCCACTATCATTGAAACACTATCAAAGGGCATTACCTTACAGGTGGGTGACGTGATTGCCACAGGCACCCCTGCAGGGGTAGGCATGGGTTTTGATCCCATGCGTTTATTAGCACCTGGTGACAAGATAGAAGTGGCCATTGATGGCACACTCCCTCTTATCAATCAGATGGCTTTAGCATAGGATGAAACTATTGTTTACCTTAGCCTTTACCCTTGCTTTTATTTAGGTAACATTCTAATGAATCATCCAGCGCTTCATGCCAAGGGGTGTGGTGCGCAGGGGCGACCTTGCCTGTAAGTGCAGACTTATAGCCGTGATTACGAAAGGTCATAATGCCAAGCTTTTTATGCTTTTTCCATTGATAAAAGGCTTGGTTACAGTCTTCTAAATCGATAGCTGGGTAGTCAGTTTTTGCCATTAGCTCCATGGTATAGCGCCCTTGGTAAGCAATGGCTTCGTAGTCATCAGCAATAGCGTCCTCTTGTGCTCGCCAATTATCAATGTCTATTTGCATTTCTGGCTGTGTGGGCAATGCCACACGCCCCATAATCACATCTCTTGCATACCAAGCTTGGGCATCAAACATGTTAAAGGTGTACCACTGATCCTGCATACCAAGGTAAAGCAGCTTGGGGTTATGCTGCCATACAACACCGTTGTAGAGGTCTACCGGGTAAAGACGGTTGTTGGTTTTGAGCTTGAGTGATTCTTCCATAAATGGAAAATGATGAATATAGCCCGTGCATAAAATAATGGCATCGATTTTCTTGTGTGTACCGTCAATAAAATAGGCTGTGTTTTCATCCACACGCTCCAACGCTGGCACTTCCTGCCAATTGTCTGGCCAGTCGTAGCCCATAGGAGCCGTGCGATGCGCAACAGTAATAGTCTTTGCGCCATATTTCCAACACTGAGACCCAATGTCTTCAGCTGAGTAAGAGGTGCCTAAAATGAGCACATCTTTGTCTTTAAATTCTAGCGCATCACGAAAGTCATGGGCATGCATAATGCGGCCACCAAAGTGATTGAAACCTGGGTATTCAGGCACGTTAGGGGTGGAAAAATGCCCACTAGACACAATCACATAATCAAACTCTTCTTGATACTCTTTGTTGTTGGGTAAGTCTTGCGCTGTGACTGTGAAGGTGTCGCTAGCATCATTGAAAGACACATTACGAATTACGTTAGAAAATCGAATGTATTTGCGCACATCAGCTTTTTTAACTCTACCTTCAATATAATCAAACAAAACAGCGCGTGGAGGAAATGAGGCTATTTCACGCCCAAAGTGCTCATCAAAAGAGTAGTCTGCAAACTCCAAGCCTTCTTTGGGGCCGTTCGACCAAAGGTAGCGGTACATGCTGCCGTGAACAGGTTCACCATATTGATCTACCCCTGTTCGCCAAGTGTAATTCCACAAACCACCCCAGTTGTCTTGCTTTTCAAAGCACACTATTTCTGGAATATCTGCCCCCTTTTCTTGGGCTGATTGAAAAGCTCGTAATTGGGCTAGGCCGCTTGGTCCAGCACCAATAATAGCAACACGTTTTTTACTCATGACATACCTCATTATTTTTATTCTATTCAATAAAAATAGCCTAGACTAAAAAAACCATTATTAACACTGTGGAAAACCCGTAGATAATAGGCAATCGTCAAGGCAGACTAGCTATTACTGAGCCTTATATAGCGTTTAACAAGCTGTGGTAGAGAGTCCACTTCAAGTTTACGCATTAAGCTAGCACGATGTACCTCAACAGTCCTTTGGCTAATGCCAAGTTGGCAGGCAATGACTTTGTTGGCAAGGCCGTCTACTACCAAAGCGCAAACTTGGAGCTCTCTGTTTGTGAGGCTATTAAGCTGGGCTTGGTGCTTAAGCTTGAGCAAATGGTTTTGAGTGTTAGCTTGGTCTATGGTGAAGGCTTCTTTTACTTTAAGTAATAGCTGTTGTTCATGTACAGGTTTACGAAAATAATCCAGTGCCCCATTACGCATGGCTTCTACCGCCATAGGTACGGTGCCATGGCCAGTAATAAAAATGAGTGGGAGTTTGCAGCCCATCTGGTTAAGCTGAGCCTGCAGCTCTAGCCCGTCCATGCCGGGCATACGGATGTCAGCAATAATACAGCCATGTAATGTATGACTGACCTGTTGTATAAAATGTACAGCGTCTTCAAAACATACAGTGTTATAACCATTGCATTCCAACCATAAGCTTATTGCATCTCGCACGGATGGGTCATCATCCACTATGAAGACAGTTTGGCTCATATTGTCTCCTGTGCATCTAGGGATAAGTTAAAGAAAAATTCAGCGCCACTTGTGCCCACAGATGCTAAGTTGCGATAGTTTAGCCTTCCCCCATGGGCCTCAATAATGGCTTTACCTATAGTGAGGCCTAAGCCCATACCTGCAGCTTTTCCTGTGTGTTTGTTGGAAGAAAAAGCTAAAAATAACGTCTCTTTCATGCTGTCTTCAATGCCAGTACCCTGATCTGCCACTGTAATCCAAAGTTGTTGCTGCTCAACAATAGCGCTGAGCTCTATAGCGCTGCCAGGTGCGCACTGGTGGGTTTGCATAGCTTGCATGCCATTGCGTAATAAATTGAGAATAACTTGCTGAATTTGAATAGGGTCACAAGAAATAAGAGGTAAATGTGCAGGCAATTTTAAGTCTATGGTGAAGTGGCGCACTTGGGCTTCAATCTGCGCCAAATCTTTAATTTCACGCAATAACTGTGTTGGATTAACCTGATCTTGCTGGTGGCTAGTTTGGTAGCTCATGGCCTGCATGCGTTCAATAACAGCACCTGCACGGTGTGATTGTTGCGTTACTTTTTCCATCACTTCTAGCAGCTTGTTGTATTGGCCTTGTTGCGCCAACAAATGTGCAGACTTACTGTACATGGCAATAGCTGTGAGAGGTTGGTTGAGCTCATGGGCAATCGCTGCCGTCATTTCCCCAAGCGTATTTAAGCGTTCTACATGTGCAAGCTGCGCCCGTTGCTCATTCACCATAAACTCTGCGTTGCGTAGGCTTGTGATATCGGTGATAAAGCCTTCAATGATTGCCGTGCCATCCGCACTTCTTCCCACCACTCGGCCT
>DKMQ01000100.1:0-1665 GCA_002470565.1 Oceanospirillaceae bacterium UBA7410
CATAAGGGTGGTGTTTAGGCCGTATAAAAATCTAATTCACTAACGCCATAGCCTTAGTAATTAAAGTATTTAGTAATTAATATAACGAATTTCTACACGTCGGTTTTCAGCCCAAGAAGCACTATCATGTCCAGCGTTAACTGGGCGCTCTTCGCCGAAACTAACCACCTCGATGGCATCTACTGAAACACCTTGAACCACTAAATAGCGACTTACAGCATTACCTCGTCGCTCACCTAAAGCAATATTATATTCACGGGTTCCGCGCTCGTCTGCATGGCCTTCAAGGACAATATTTGCAGACGGATTTTGGCTTAAATATGCAGCATGGCCATTAAGTGCAGCACGAAATTCTGCTTTAATTGTTGACTGATCAAAGTCAAAATAAATGATGTGCGCAAGAGCTTGTGCATTTTTTTCGTCTTCTTGCTGTGCCATAGCTGCTGCCTTAGCAGTGGCATCATTTTCTGCCTGCAGTGCTGCTTCTGCCGCATTAGCTTCGGCTTGAACCGTGGCCTCTGCTAAAATTTGGGCTTCGGCTAATGCTTGAGCTTCTGCAGCTACAAGTGCAGCTTGTGTGCTAGCTGTTGTATCGGTAGTTTCACCAGTGGTACTACAAGCGCCTAAAAAAGCTACCAAAACACTGGAAGCGATGACTTTACTTAAATTACCCACTTGCATGGATTTACTCCTCAATAATTTCATTTATCGATCAAAAAATTTGTACGGCAATTCTAACATGATTAACCTGCGTACAACTAGGCTTGGTAGCGTGTAGATCGTTAATCCAAATAGGGAGACCAAGCAGGCTCTCTAACTACACCTTCATTTGCTGGGATTTTAAATTTAACTTTACCATCAATAGAAACCGCTGCAAGAATATCCCGTCCGCCGTCTTGCGTAGAATACATAACCATACTGCCATTTGGTGCAACAGTTGGCGACTCATCTAAACTAGTTTGGGTTAACAAAGACATAGTGCCTCGCTGTAAATCTTGTACTGCTATATTAAACTGCGAATCGTGGCGACTTACAAGTACTAAAAACCTGCCATCATAAGTTAAGCTGCCACGAGCGTTATAATCACCCTCAAAAGTTAGCCTCTCTACCCAACCAGATTCTAATGTAACTTGATATATTTGTGGCTTACCACCGCGATCAGATGTAAATAAAATGTGTTTTCCATCTACACTCCAAGAAGGCTCTGTATCAATACCGTAATGGCGTGTGACTCTTGTGAGTTTATTGCTTGCTAAATCTAAAACATATATTTCTGCGTTGCCATCTTTAGAAAGCACGATGGCCAACTTTTCGCCATCGGGTGACCAAGAAGGGGCTCCGTTAATTCCCTTAAAAGACTGGATACGCTCTCTTTGTCCAGTAGTAATGTCTTGAACATAAATAGCAGGACGATTTGTTTCAAATGAAACATAAGCTAATTTACTCGCATCACGCGACCAAGACGGAGACATAATTGGCTGATTAGATTTAAGGATTTCTTTTGCATTGTGTCCATCAGCATCAGCTACAAATAACTTATAGTAGCTAGGGTTAACTTTTTTATCTGCGGCAACGTATGCTATACGCGTTCTAAACGCGCCTTTAAGGCCGGTTAAAGCTTCATATACAGCATCACTTGTAGAGTGAGCTAAAGCACGCAAGTCA
>DKMQ01000100.1:1800-2483 GCA_002470565.1 Oceanospirillaceae bacterium UBA7410
GATTTAAACTGACCACTGCGTTCCAAATCAGCATCAATAACTTGTGCAACATCTTCATTAAGAGCGTTGTTACCAGACCAGTGAAAAGGAACAACAGCTATAGGAACAGGATTATCTACCCCCTGGGTTATTTCAATCACCAGATCTGAAGACCAAGCGGAAAAGGAAACCAACAAGGTAAAAATCGTAGAAGAGAATACAGAAAACAACATTGCCTTTGGCTTCTTTTGAGCTAATCGAACTACCTTATTTATTCTCATCACAATCTCAAATCCTCTGGTTTAAACTTAAGGGTGAATTTACGAAAATTAGCGTCAAACAATACGGAGTCTAACTGGCTTAACTTATCAAAACGCCCTACTTTTTTCACAGCTTTCACTACTGATAAGACAAACGCATCAGTAGCACTTATATCACGGTAACTGATTTGAATATCAACCACTTCACCAGTAGGAACGAGATGAATTTCAAGTTCTACTATCATTCCAGTGAGCGCATTTGCAGGCCTAACCCACTTTAACGATATTTCATCTCTTATATAATGCACTGCAGAAGATACCGCTTGACCATTACTCACTTGTTGCTCCAGCGCCTGCGATTGGGCCTCTTCGTCGTCTAACAAGCTATCCAGAGCTTGCTGAACCTCTTCTAGCTGTTGAGCTGCTTTCTTATCTGCTGCTTTC
>DKMQ01000100.1:2612-80033 GCA_002470565.1 Oceanospirillaceae bacterium UBA7410
GCTGCTTTTTTATCAGCGGCTTTCTTGACTGCTGCTTTTTTATCAGCAGCTTTCTTGTCTGCTGCTTTTTTATCAGCAGCTTTCTTGTCTGCTGCCTTCTTGTCTGCTGCTTTCTTGTCCACTGCTTTCTTATCTGCTGCTTTTTTATCAGCTGCTTTCTTGTCTGCTACTTTTTTATCAGCTGCTTTCTTGTCCGCTGCTTTTTTATCAGCTGCTTTCTTGTCTGCTACTTTTTTATCAGCTGCTTTCTTGTCCGCTGCTTTTTTATCCGCTGCTTTCTTGTCGGCTATCTTTTTTTCAGCTGCCTTATCAACCTGTTTTTGTTGGGCCAATAGGGAATCTATATCAATTAAAGTAGCCTCGACCCTTTGCTTTATTTGCACTGGTGGAGTGATCTGGCTACTAGCCTGCCACTCTGAAGTAACAATTAAAGCCACAACTACGTGAACGATAAATGCAAAAATACTGGGTAATATATAACTATGATCTAGCTTCACGGACTTTCCGACACCAATCCAACACTTTGAGCTCCAGCCTGCTGCAAAACAGTCATGATTTTAACTATCAGCCCATACTCAATTGCTTTATCACCACGCAGTAGTACTTGAGTATCAGGAGCACGTTGCAAAATTTTTCCAACCTGAATGCCTATACGCTCTAAAGTTATAGGCTGTTTATTATTTTCTCCCAGTTCTAAATAATAATCACCAGATTTGGTAATAGAAATAACCAAAGGTTGAGAGAGCTCGTCACTGGCTACCGGATCAGACTTGGCTTGAGGCAAGTCCACTGTCACTCCTTGAGTTAACAGGGGGGCCGTTACCATAAATATAACCAATAACACCATCATCACATCGATATATGGTACGACGTTTATTTCAGCATTGGGCTTATGGCGTTTCGTTCTGGGTCGTCTTATAGTACTCATAGGGCAACCTATAGCTCAGATGCGTGGGCTTTACGATGTAAAATACTAGAAAACTCTTCTGCAAAAGTCTCGTAACTAGACAAGATAGAATCAACGGTATGAGAAAACCTGTTATAGGCAATAACTGCTGGTATTGCAGCAAACAAACCCATCGCTGTAGCAATTAAGGCTTCTGATATACCTGGCGCTACAGTAGCTAAAGTTGCTTGGTGAGCATTAGCAAGCCCTCGAAAAGAGTTCATAATACCCCACACTGTACCGAACAAACCTACATAAGGGCTGACAGAGCCTACACTTGCCAAAAATGACAAATGAGCTTCAAGCTTTTCTTCTTCCTTAGAAATAGCAACTCTCATGGCGCGCTGCACACCTTCCATAACCGCATCACCATCGGCATCAGTTTGTTGCCTTAACCGGGTGAATTCTTTAATACCAGCTCGAAATATGTTTTCTGCACCGTTATCAGAATTAGGTTCAACACTCAACTGACGGAATAATTGGCTTAGATCAATACCAGACCAAAACTGCTCTTCAAATACTTTCAAATTATTTCGAGCAAAACTTAAAGCTCTGCGGCGCTGAAAGATCATCACCCAGGACATCACCGAAGCAATCAATAACAAGAGCATGACTACTTGCACCAAAAAACTAGCGTTTAGAATCAAACTCAATACTGACATTTTATTGTCCACAGACGAATCCCCTTCAGGCTCTACATATTTTATATGTTAAATATAATACTATTGTAAAAAGTAGTATGAAATCCTTCCCAATACTACTGCATTACTAGTGTTTAACTGACTAATATACCATTATAAACACTAAGTTAACTGAATAACTGATGCTTTGAACTGTGCGTTGTTAAAAAGTTCCTCACACACTTGCATTCACTTAGTGTGAATACTCTTTTTTGGTGAGACAAACCCAAAGTGATCGTAGGCTCGGTCTGTTACTACCCTCCCTCTGGGGGTGCGCATAATAAAACCTTGTTGAATTAAATAGGGTTCGAGCACATCTTCTATGGTTTCCCTTTGTTCACTGAGGGCGGCTGCTAAGTTATCTATACCCACCGGACCACCTGAAAATTTCTCTATGATCGCCAGCATTAAACATCTATCCATGTGGTCAAAACCAAGATGGTCAACATTAAGCATATCTAGCGCTTTATCAGCCACATGATCAGTAATCATTCCATCAAATTTTACTTCAGCATAATCTCTGGCTCTGCGCAAAAGACGATTAGCTATACGTGGTGTGCCTCGAGATCTCCGAGCCACCTCGACAGCACCATCGACTTCTATTTTAACTTCAGACAAGTGAGCAGAACGAGTTACTATCGTGGTTAAATCTTTTACGGAATAGTACTCTAAACGTTGGGTAATACCAAACCGATCACGTAAAGGGGAAGTTAGAGAACCCGCTCTTGTTGTCGCACCAACCAAAGTAAAAGGAGGTAAATCTAACTTTATTGATCTTGCTGCAGGTCCCTCCCCTATCATGATATCCAACTGGTAGTCTTCCATTGCTGGGTAAAGGATTTCCTCTATCACTGGGTTTAACCTGTGAATTTCATCAATAAACAACACGTCACCAGCTTCTAAGTTGGTGAGCATTGCAGCTAAATCACCTGCTTTTTCCAGCACAGGCCCAGATGTTGTTTTTAAATCCCCACCCATTTCATTTGCAATAATGTGGGCAAGTGTAGTTTTTCCAAGCCCAGGAGGGCCATAAATTAACGTATGATCTAATGCTTCGGCACGCCCTTTTGCAGCAGCAATATAAATCTCCATTTGCTCCTGCACCACAGGTTGACCAATATATTCCTTAAGCAGCTTTGGTCTCAGCGCTCGCTCTAAATGGTCCTCACCTACTTGAGTCTCTGGTTCTACTAGAGAGCCAAAACGATCTGCTTCTATCATGCTATGTCCATCTTTTGTAACATCAATTAAGTTCTCTTAGCCATAGTTTCATCAAGCTATATCATACCTTTTAACGATAAACGGATAAGATCTTGACAACTTCCATTAGGAGCAGACTTTAACGCTGCAGATACCGCCTTAGTGGCTTGCATAGGCTTATAGCCTAAGGATAACAATGCACTTTCAGCTTCTGACTGAGCACTGACTACAAATAACGTTGGTTTAACAGCATCTACTTGGCCAGCTATATTATCACTTGTTTGGAACGATGATAGCTTATCACCAAGCTCTAAAACTAATCTCTCCGCTGTCTTCTTACCTACACCAGGAATTTTAACCAAGGTAGCTGAATCCTGACGGTTGACGCAATCACAAAAGGAATGTGCATCCATACCCGATAAAATGGCTAAAGCCAACTTTGGACCCACACCATTCACTTTAATCAATACTCGAAACAAACTCCTTTCTTCTAATCCACAGAAGCCAAAAAGCAGCTGGGCGTCTTCACGCACAACAAAGTGGGTATGTAATATAGCCACTTGACCCTCTTCTGGTAATTGGCAATAACTATTAAAAGATATTTCAATTTCATAAGCCACACCCTGCACATCAACTACTACTTGGGCTGGCTGTTTATTTATTAAAGTACCACTAATACGTGCAATCATATAAAACGCCTAATAAATGTAGTTACTTTACCTAATGCGTCCGCGTCGGCTGCCCTTAAGCTCATTGAGTAAGGCTTGCTTTCTAGCGCTTGCAGGGCTTCTACTGGTCGCCAAACGAACCAGACTTGCATGAGTATTTGCGTGGCAAATGGCAATAGCCAACGCGTCTGCAGCATCTTCTTGCGGCAAGCCGGGCAGCCTCAGCAAACGAGCCACCATTTCTTGCACTTGGCTTTTGACAGCTGCGCCATTACCTACTACGGCTTGCTTAACTTGACGTGCCGAGTATTCAGACACCGGTAATCCGTGATTGACAGCAACCACCATAGCCACACCTCGAGCTTGGCCAAGTTTAAGAGCAGAGTCTGCATTGCGAGCCATAAATACTTTTTCTATAGCAAACTCTTGAGGCATATAGGTTTCGATTATTTCATCTACACCTTTATAAATTTGCCCTAATCGACCTGCTAATTCATCGCCAGATATATTTATATGGCCACTGGCAACGTAGGTACGTGAGGCTCCTACAGCATTAATTATGCCGTAGCCTGTTTTACGGGACCCTGGATCAATGCCTAAAATTAGTGCCATATAGTAATAATTACTTAAGAGTTAATTAACACACCAATACTAGCAAATACTGTACAAAATCACAGTAGTTTTTATATCTATATATAAACTAGCCAAAAAAAGGCCCAACAACTTAATGGTGAGCCTTTTTACTTTATCTGCGCCAACCAATGTTAACTAACACCAATCAACAGATCGTTATTCAGCAGTTATTTTTTCACGTAACTTAATGTTTAACTCACGTAGCTGCTTAGTTGCAACAACACCTGGGGCCTGAGTCATTACGCATGCTGCGCTTTGAGTTTTAGGAAAGGCAATAACCTCGCGGATAGAGCTAGATCCAGTCATTAGCATTACCAAACGATCCAGACCAAATGCCAAACCACCATGTGGTGGGCAGCCAAACTTTAAGGCATCTAATAAAAACCCAAATTTTTCTTGCTGCTCTTCAGCATCAATATTTAACAACTCAAACACTTTAGTCTGCATATCTTGCTGGTGAATACGAATAGAACCGCCACCTAACTCAGTACCGTTAAGTACCATGTCATACGCACGAGATAAGCCAGTTAATGGCGAAGCTTGCAACTCTTCTGGAGTACATGATGGTGCTGTAAATGGATGGTGTATAGCCGTGATGCCACCGTCTGAGGTGGACTCAAACATGGGGAAATCAACTACCCATAAAGGTGCCCACTCACAAGTCATAAGCTCAAGGTCTTCACCGAGCTTGCAACGCAATGCACCTAAAGCCTCATTTACAACTTTTTCACTGTCTGCACCAAAGAATATTAAATCTCCATCTTTGGCATCTAGGCGCTCTAGTAAAGCGGCACGAACCTCTAAAGGTAAGAATTTAACAATAGGCGACTGCAAGCCTTCTTCCAAATCACTAGCGTTATTCACTTTGATGTAAGCTAAACCACGCGCACCATAAATACCTACAAACTTGGTGTAAATGTCGATTTGTTTACGCGTCAAACTAGCACCGTTAGGCACTTTAAGTCCGGCAACACGCCCATTAGCGTCGTTAGCTGGCCCAGCAAAAACCTTAAAATCAACATCTTTCATAAGGTCGCTTACTGTAATTAGCTGTAACGGAATACGTAGGTCTGGCTTGTCACTACCATATGTTTCCATAGCTTCACTATAAGGCATGCTAGGAAACGCGCCTAGATCAACGTCAATCTGACTCTTAAATAGCTCTACAACCATTTTTTCAGTCAACGCCATAATCTGAGCTTCATCCATGAACGATGTCTCTATATCGATCTGGGTAAATTCTGGCTGGCGATCAGCACGTAAATCTTCATCACGAAAACACTTGGCAATCTGATAATAACGGTCCATACCAGCCACCATTAACAATTGCTTAAACAATTGTGGTGACTGAGGTAACGCAAAAAAGTGACCTTCATGTGTACGACTGGGCACCAAGTAATCACGCGCTCCTTCTGGAGTAGCTCTTGTTAAAATAGGCGTTTCAATGTCTAAGAAGCCATTTTGATCTAAGAAATTACGAATAAAAGTGCTTACCTTAGAGCGCAGCTTTAGCTTAGCTGCCATTTCTGGACGACGTAGATCGACATAACGGTATTTAAGCCTTACATCTTCGCCCACCGATTGATGCTCGTCTAGCTGAAAAGGTGGAGTTTCAGATTTATTGAGAATTTCGAACTCTTGACCTAAAACTTCCACGGCGCCCGTAGGCATGTCTGAGTTTTCGGTGCCCGAAGGACGGGCGCGAACCAAACCATGAACCTTAACGACAAATTCATTACGACAAGAGTCAGCTAAAGCAAAACTGTCTTCACGATCTGGATCAAATACGACTTGAACGATGCCTTCTCGATCACGCAGGTCTAGGAAAATAACACCACCATGGTCGCGACGCCGATGAACCCAGCCGCATAGAGTAATTTGTTGATCAACATCGCTGGCTCTTAATTCACCGCAATAATGGCTTCGCATAATTGTACTTCCTAAATCTTAATAGTGTTAAAAGTGTTATTTTGAGTCGCTAGCACTGGGGGTACTTTTTGTATCACCTGCTAAATTCTTTTTGGCACCAGTTTTAAAGTCTGTTTCATACCAACCCTGGCCTTTAAGTCGAAAACCAGCCGCCGATATCTGCTTGCGATACTGATCTTTGCCACATTCAGGACAATCTGTTAGCGGCGCATCACTTAATTTTTGCAATACGTCCTTACCAAAACCACATCCTTGGCAAAGGTATTCATAGATAGGCATAGTCTGCTCCAGACAAATAGCTCAAAACACGAAATTATAACCTATTCCACGTCCACAGAGGCAGAGCAAAATGCACCTTTATTAAGCATTCATACAACTATTACCTATATATTGCTAATTTAAGCGTTAAAGGCATTTATCCCACAGCCATGGCAACATACAATAGCGTCTTATATTTTTATATTTTATTGGACTCACTACCCCATGCGCGCCAGCCAGTTTTTAATTGCCACTCAAAAAGAAACCCCTGCAGATGCAGAAGTTATTAGTCATCAACTTATGCTTCGAGCCGGCTTAATCCGTCGTTTAGCATCAGGGCTATACACTTGGCTGCCAATGGGCCTGCGCAGCATACGTAAAGTTGAACGGATCGTCAGAGAAGAGCTTGACGCCGCAGGAGCTCAAGAGCTACTCATGCCTGCAGTTCAGCCTGCTGAGTTATGGCAGGAATCGGGTCGTTGGCAACAGTATGGCCCAGAGCTTTTACGCTTAAAAGATCGTCATCAGCGTGACTTTTGTATTGGACCCACCCATGAAGAAGTGATTACTGACATGGTGCGAAAAGAAGTTCGTAGTTATAAAAACTTGCCAATGAACTTTTATCAAATCCAAACAAAATTTCGGGACGAAGTAAGGCCTCGCTTTGGAGTAATGCGTTCTCGAGAGTTCATCATGAAAGATGCCTACTCCTTTCATTTAGACCAAGAGTCTTTGCAGCAAACCTATAATGCAATGCACACAGCCTATACAAACATCTTTACTCGCTTAGGTTTAAATTTTCGTGCAGTACGTGCAGATTCTGGCAGTATAGGAGGCGATGCCTCACAAGAATTTCATGTACTAGCGCGTTCTGGTGAAGATGATATAGCCTTTAGTAACAGTCCAAACAGCAACTTTGCTGCTAATGTGGAAACAGCAGAAGCGATGCTGCCTCAAGCAAAGCGCGGTGCACCAAGCAAACTAATGGAAAAAATCCACACACCCGACCAAAAAACCATAGACAGTGTGTGCGAATTTTTAGGATTAACAAAACAGCAAAGCCTTAAGACATTGGTCGTTTTAGGCACTGCAGACCAAGCAGGAAAACAACCTTTGGTAGCGCTAGTGCTGCGTGGCGATCACAGCATGAATGAAATAAAAGCTGAAAAACATCCACTGATTGCAGAACCATTAACCATGGCGCCAGAGCAACGAATCATTGATGAATTAGGTACTAAGCCCGGTTCTATAGGGCCTGTAGGCTTAACTATATCAATAATCGCTGACCGAGCCGTTACGGTAATGAATGACTTCACAGCTGGAGCAAACGAAGCGGGATATCACCATACTAACGTCAACTGGCAGCGCGACTGCGACTATAGCGATGTTGCAGACATCCGCAACGTTGTTGAAGGTGACCCAAGTCCGTGTGGCCATGGTGAGATCGAAATCAAGCGCGGTATCGAAGTAGGCCACATTTTCCAATTAGGTGATAAATATTCACGCGCGATGAATGCAACAGTGCTTAATGAGAATGGCAAGGCCCAATTTATGCAAATGGGTTGTTATGGCATTGGTATCACTCGTGTCGTAGCTGCCTGTATTGAACAAAATTTTGATGACAAAGGCATCATGTGGCCATTAGCCCTTGCGCCTTTTGAAATTGCCCTAATTCCACTGAATTATGAAAAGTCTGAAGCTGTCCGCACGGCAACAGATAAACTCTACAATGAACTTAAGATGGCAGGTATTGATGTCATTATGGACGACCGCGCAATGCGTCCAGGAGTGAAATTTGCCGATGCTGAACTCATTGGCCTGCCTCACCGCGTGGTGATTGGTGATCGTGGCTTAGATAGTGGCACATTAGAATACCGCGACCGTCGTGCCGAAGCTAATGAAGACATGCCTCTAGAAGGCGCATTGGACTTTATTAAAACGAAATTAGGCCGCTAAACAATGAGCGTTATCTTATATCATAACCCACGATGCTCTAAATCGCGTGCCGCATTAGCTTTGTTAGAAGCTCATAGCACTGAAGTTGAACTTCGATTATACCTAGAGCAAGGCCCAAGCTTAAAGGAGCTGGAGCAGTTGCTAGGCATGTTAGGCATGGAGGATGCTCGCAGCCTAATGCGTAAAGGTGAAGAAGCTTATAAAAGCCAAGGTTTAGCTGATACTCAATTAAGTCAGTATGAGCTACTTACTGCCATGGTTAACTACCCTAAACTGATTGAAAGGCCTATTGCCATTCACCAAGGCCAAGCTCGCATTGGTCGCCCACCTGAAGCTGTTTTGGAGATTTTGTAATGTTGTATCAACAAAAACGTAAATACTCACGTGCTGTGAGTTTAGCAGCCTACATTGCACTTATAGCCTACTTTGTCATTAGTACCTTGTCGCATCCTTATGCGGAAGTTGGAAGCATCGTTATCATTGGCATTAAGTGCTTTCCTCTATTGGGTTTTGCACTAGCAATGTATAAGCAACACTTACGACAATTGGCGTGGATGTGTTTTGTATTGTTGATTTATTTCACGATAGAAATAATGTACGTGCCAGTAAACGGCATTTTAGGTGCTTTTATTATCACCTTGCTTTATACCACCACCATGCTACACATTCGTTGGCATAACCGAGCTAACGAAGAAATCAAGGCTGGTTAAAAAAACTGCCCTAAGCTTTACCAGCTTAGGGCAGTAGTTTGAAGCAAATTAAGTTTGAGCCTAATTAAACATGTCTGCGGGTGCGCTGGCGTTTTTGCTGGCGATCAAAGCTCTCTTGCTCTTTAGGCAAGCGACGTTTGACTTTCTTGGGTCGCATACCAACAAACTGTGACAAAGCGTTGATTTCTGGCTGCGGCATTTCCATCCACATACCTGCTCTTAGTTGAGGCTGCAAGAACACATTACCGTAACGCACACGCTTTAAACGGTTAACTCTCAAGCCTTGAGACTCCCACAGACGTCGTACCTCACGGTTACGACCTTCCATGATCACCACGTGATACCAGCGGTTAATGCCTTCACCACCAAATTCTTGAATGTCATTAAAACGGGCCATGCCATCGTCTAACAACACCCCCTGGTGCATCGCATTCACCTGATCCATGGTTACGTGACCCATTACACGAACAGCGTACTCACGCTCTATAGTAGTAGATGGGTGCATCAAGGCATTAGCCAACTCACCGTCTGTAGTAAACAGCAATAAGCCCGATGTATTAATATCTAATCGGCCCACAGCAATCCAGCGCTCACCTTTTAAGCGAGGTAGCTTGTCAAATACGGTAGAACGGTTTTCTGGATCTGAACGGGTGACAATCTCACCTTCAGGCTTATTGTAAATAAGTACACGTCGCTCAATATTATTAGGTGACAACATGTCGACCTGACGGCCATCTACAGAAATGTGATCCCGCCAAGTAACGCGATCGCCTAACTGAGCTTTTTCTTTATTAATAGTGACTCGTCCAGCAGCAATCCAACGCTCCATTTCACGGCGTGAACCTACACCCGCACGGGCAAGTACTTTTTGAAGTTTTTCGTCGCTGGCTTTTTCTTCAACGATCTCTGAAATTTCCCCAATAGGGAGGTCTTGATCTGTCATGATAGTCCCATCAATACAGTTAATATGAAAAGATATTATAACTTAATGAATTGACTCCGTCACGACTTCGATTTCTTGTTGCTGAGGGTTTTTCAACTTGGCTGGCGCCATAGTGGCTTCATCCCACGAAGCGAGCTCGTCAAGGGCAGGTAGATCACTAAGTTGTTTTAAATTAAAGTGATCCAAAAATGTTTTCGTAGTGGCAAATAACTCTGGTCTGCCTGGCACCTCTTTATGTCCAACACTTCGAATCCATAATCGATCTATCATAGTATGAATTATAGAGGAACTCACCCCTACTCCTCTTATAGACTCTATCTCACCACGAGTAATAGGTTGCTGATAAGCAATAATAGAAAGAGTTTCCAGTAATGCTTTAGAGTATTTTTGAGGCTTTTCTTGCCATAACCTTGATACCCAAAGGGCATAATTTTGACGCACCTGAAAGCGAAATCCAGAAGCCACTTCAATAAGCTCAAATCCGCGTCCATCATAGCTTTTTTGCAGCTCTTTTAAGGTCAGTCTAATACGCTTACTATCCACGCCATCATGTTCATCAAAAACCTGACCTAAAAGCTCTACGCTTAGAGGTTTGTCTGCCGCCAACAAGATCGCTTCAAGTACAGGGGAAAGTTTAGTAATCATAAATCTATCTCCTGATTTGGTGAGTCATTCTTCCCACCTAAGCTCACATGAATTGGACCGTATTCTTGGGCCTGGACTAACTTAATCAACTTTTCTTTCACCAGCTCCATCATTGCCAAAAACGTCACTACAACACCCATTCGGCCTTCTTCAACAGTAAATAAATCTTGAAACGCCATGAACTGATGTTCCTGAAGCACAGCCATCAAATTAGACATGCGTTCGCGTGTAGAAAGCGTCTCTCTAGAAATTGTATGATGCTCATACATTTCACAGCGTTTTAACACTTGAGTATAGGCTGATAATAATTCACCCATATCTACATCAGGCTGAGGATACGTTTGCTTAATATCAGGCATAATCATATTCACAGGATAATTATCTCGATCCATTCGAGGTAATTGCGCCATTTCCTCTGACACTTTTTTAAACCGCTCATACTCTTGCAGTTGCTTTATTAATCTTACCCTTGGATCTTCTTCGTCATCATATATATTTTCAGTACGCGGAAGTAAGCTACGACTTTTTATTTCTGCAAGCGTCGCTGCCATAACTAAATACTCCCCTGCCAACTCAAACATATTTGATTCCATTAATTCAATGTACGCAATATATTGATTGGTAATACGAGAAACATCAATATTAAGTATATCTAGATTATGTCGTCTAATTAAATATAATAATAAATCTAACGGCCCTTCAAAGGTAGTTTCCAAAATAACTTGTAAAGCCTGAGGTGGAATATAAAGATCCACAGGAATATTATAAGCTTTACCATCTACCCTTGCGTCCATATTAAAATAACTCCCACACAGGAGTGCAAGCCTTTGGTAGTTTCGGATATTGACCCAATCTAACCCACTTATAATCAGGGTTATGAAAATCGCTACCTACAGAGGCATGGAAATTAAACTCATTACATATAGCTGCCATTTCTTCTGCTACCCCAGGCACTTGATTACCAGCACATACTTCAATAGCTTGGCCACCTGCATCACAAAAATCTGCCATAAGTCGACGGCCTTTAGTGCGGGTCATTTTATAACGGCTAGGGTGAGCCAGCACTGCCACTCCACCTGCTTCATCAATCCATTTTACCACCTGCTCTAAGTCTGGCCAAATATTAGAAACATCGCCCACCTTGCCTGCACCTAAATACTTAGTAAAGGCTTGAGCCACTGTGGATACCATGCCCTCGTCTACCATATATTGTGCAATATGTGGTCGTCCAATTTGACTATCTCCTGCAAGCCTCGTTGCACCTTCTGTAATATCAGGAAAACCTCGGTGAGTTAATTTTTTTGCTATGGTTTTTACTCGCTGTAAACGCAATTGTGTTTGGTGAGCTACGGCATTTTTAATAGCAATCGAATTAATATCTATATTTAACCCTACAATATGAATACCCATATTATTCCATTGGCTAGATAACTCTATACCCTTAATAATATTTATTTCATCTTCCTTATAACCACCGTTCATTTGAGCTAATTGTAAATGAGCATTAACTGTATCATGATCTGTAATTGCAAGATGAGTAACACCACGATCAATTGCCAAGTCGATTAACTGCGTTACTGAAAGACTGCCGTCTGAGCATTTAGTATGTGTATGAAGATCGTATTTATTTATTAGCATGTATGTTTTTTTAAATTAGATTAATATATTATATGGAACTAAATTTAACCTTCTATTTAAAAGATTAATTAATTTTTAAATAAATCCATTGACTGCACAAGGAACTATTATGAATGAGTTTTATGACATTGCACGTAATAAAAACCGCTTTCGAGCGGCGTGTAAAGACCTTAATGTAAAAGAATTAAAAAATATGTCCAATCTCTTGGCTACTTTTATCGAAACCCGATTATTAGAAGAAGCCAATCTGCTTGAAAGGAAAGCCAAAAAAGATGCTGAAAAGAAAGCTATCCTATTAGCAATTACAGAGGCAGGCCTCAAGCCAGAAGATTTTTTCTCACAAATCTCACCTAAAAAAGAACAGAAAGCCCGTAAACCTGTTGCCCCTCAGTATCGCATAACCGATGCGCAAGGCATACAGCACCAATGGTCAGGCCGAGGACGCACACCTAAAGCCTTCGATCACTATTTCAGCAATGGTGGCAGCAAAGATAGCTGTCGTATTTAGCCCAATCACTCAGCAGTGATGATGATTTTGGTGTGAAACTTTGCTTTCATAAATCCAGTAATCACACCCTTAGTTTCTAAAGATAGGTCATTAAAGCGCTGTTTTTCAGCGTCAAGGCCACCTATTTCTTTTTTACCTACGGCATTAGTTAGGCATTAACACGCCTTCCTCCAATACTTGCAATCCACTGGCAATCATTGCAAGAGCGGCAGATTCATCTAAAACAGGCACTTGGAGGGTCTGTGCCTTTGTGAGTTTAGAACCTGCTTTTTCTCCTGCCACTAGGTAGTCTGTTTTTTTGGATACGCTAGATGCAACCTTGGCTCCAAGCGCTTGTAATTGAGATTTCAACTCATCACGTGACACACTGGACATGGTGCCTGTCACAACAAAACAAAGCTCTTTGAAGGGTAAGCATTCTTGCTTGGCTTGCTCTTCAATAGGGTCGAATTCGGGCCAATATACCCCTACACTTTGTAATTTTTCAATCACCAGTAAGGTATCAGTATCAGCAAAGAAGTGCAGAATACGTTGTGCTACAACGGGGCCAACATCATCTACATTTAATAAACTTTCCATGTCTGCTGTCTGAATATTAGCAAGGCGACCATAATGCAATGCTAGGCTGCGCGCAGTAGCTTCACCCACTTCACGAATACCTAGACTAAATAAAAACTTAGCTAGACTTGTAGATTTACTTTTTTGTAAAGCTGACAATAAATTGTTGGCAGATTTTTCTCCCATGCGAGCCATGCCTGATAAGGCCAAAGGATCTAAAGTGTATAAGTCTGCCACATTTTTAATTTTATCTGCATCAACTAACGCTTGGACCTGTTTTTCACCCAACCCATCAATATCCATCGCTTTACGAGATACAAAATGTTTAATGGCTTGTACAATTTGAGCGCTACACCTTAAACCATTAATACACTTTAAAGCTGCTTCGCCATCATCTCTTAATACAGGCCCACCACAGACCGGGCAACTTGTTGGCGCTACTATAGGGCCAGCCGACTCACATCGACGCTCCTGAACGACCTTTACTACCTTGGGAATAACATCACCTGCACGCCTGATAATAACAGTGTCACCCAAGCATAAACCTAAGCGCTGTATTTCATCCATGTTATGCAATGTCGCATTACTTACAGTAACCCCGCCGACAAACACAGGCTCAAGCCTTGCTACGGGCGTAACTGCACCTGTGCGCCCTACCTGAAAATCAACCTTAAGTAGGCGCGTCATCTCTTCTTGAGCTGGAAATTTATGGGCAATGGCCCAGCGAGGAGCGCGAGCAACAAAACCTAAACTTTGTTGTAATTCTAACTCGTCCACTTTAAATACAATGCCGTCAATGTCGTAGGCCAAACTAGCGCGTTTGGAAGCCAATAATTGGTAGTAGTCTAAGCAAGCTTCAATACCCTGAACACGACCCATTTGATCATTAATTTTAAAACCCCATGATTGCAGCTGGTGAAGAATATCAAAATGCTGCCCCGGCAAAGAATCATCATCGCTTACCAAACCAACACCATAGGCACAAAGCTCTAGTGGCCTTGTTGCCGTAATACTACTATCTAACTGCCGCAGGCTTCCAGCAGCGGTATTACGTGGATTTACATAAGTTTTTAAGCCATTTGAAGCTAATTTTTTATTAAGCGCTTCAAAGCCAGCAGTAGGCATATACACTTCACCACGAACTTCTAGGATGTCAGGCCAACCTTTACCAAGTAAACTCAAAGGTACTGAATCTAAAGTACGTATATTTTGGGTGATATTTTCACCACGACTGCCGTCACCCCGAGTAGCTGCTGTAACTAACATACCTTTTTCATAGGTAAGGCTAACAGCAATGCCATCAAGTTTAGGTTCACAGGTATATGTAACTATGTCATCAATGGCTTTGTTGGATGACTTAGTTAAACGTTCTCTAACACGACGATCAAACGCCTGGAGATCTTCTCCATTAAAAGCATTGTCCAAAGAAAGCATAGGTACCGCATGAGTGACTTGCTCAAAGCTTTCTAAGGGAGTGGCTCCTACTCGCTGCGATGGGGAATCGGTAGTAATCCATTGTGGGAAATCAGCCTCAATAGCTAACAACTGCTGCATAAGGCGATCATATTCCGCGTCAGGAATACTGGGATCATCTAATATGTAATAGTTATAGTTATGTTGACGTAGTTGATCTTTAATGGCGTTAATAATAGCCATAGTAGGATTTTGCATTGAAGGCTTCAGAATAGTATTAAGTTAAAGCTGTGCACGACGGGTCATGTGGCGTCGTTCAAATTCACGGATTTGTTGGCGACAATGTTCAATAGTTTGTGGACGCATTACGCTGCGTTGCTCATCAAGTATATCGCCACCAAGATTACTTGCTAAACATTGGGCTGTTTCAAGCATATAGTCAAATGCTTGCATGTTATTTTGAGCAGTGGGCAAAGTTAAAAAGAATACCACACCTGGCGTGTGCAATTGGTCCATTTGCGCTAAGTCAAAAGTACCAGGCTCCATCATATTGGCCATGCTAAATTGAGTTTTCCCAAGTCGTAGGCCATCTTCAAAACGATGGAATATGTTCATATCACCATGGACCAAACCACACTCTTGTAGCAATTGAAGCAACTGAGGGCCATAAAATCCTTGGCTATGGTTAGCAGTAACAAATATGCTAATCACTTGTTCAACCACTTCGGCTTGCTTCTCCCGCTCATGCTTTAGTACGAGATCAGTAGCCTTTTTCGCTGCAACCCGCTTACGATGAAGTAAGTTTTTACCAAAGGTCATAGAAGTAACTTTAGCAAGCCTTGTCGATAGACTTTCATCTTGATTCTGTAGAGCCAAGTTTTCGTCATCAAATACCAAGTCTTCAATACCTGCATCACCAAATAGAATGTCATCACTTGTTTCAACAAGACTATGGGGTGCGTGACTTTTAACAGTAGCCAAAGAAGTAAGATCTTGTGCCGCAAATAAATCACTTTGAACCATTATGTTTGTTTCCACCCACTCATGCACTGGTCGAGTAGGATCAAAATCCAATGCGGGAGCTGTGTCTTCTAAGTCAAGTTCGCTGTCTATGCCTGCCTGATCAATTGTAGCAGAAGCACAAGCTTCCTCATCGGCTAAGTCCAATGGTGAAGCGGCAAGAGCAAACTCTTGTTCATTTAAATTAATTTCTTCAGTTAATGCACTATCTTCATTAAAGCTAAAGGCAGGGACGTCAGTGAGGTTTTTTGCAATACTCTCGTTAGCATCTAGTGCATTACCTGGAACTACTGGTGATTCATCTAATGATACCAACGGCTGTGACATTACCTCTTCAGCTACTTCAAACTGCGATTCATGCACTACTTCTTCAAGCTGAACGGGTAACGCTGGCTCTTCTGTTACGTTTTTATCAACTGGGTTTTCATCAACTACGGATTGAGAGTATATCTCTTCAAGGATTTGGGCATCACGAAGGTTTTCAATAGAAAGTTCTTTTGGCTCAATCTCAACGTCATCATGTATCAGGTGATTAGAGGCAACAACACTCTTAGACACTGTGACAGTATTTCTAACTAGGCCACTATCGATAACTTCGGGAGTTTCTTGCGAAGAAATAATTCGAGCACCGCCATTAGGTAGTTCGCTAGAGAATTCTTCTTCTGGTAAGCCACACAAGGTTTCGTCTATATTGATGCTTAACGCTGCATGGTTTGCAAACATACGTCGCAAACCATCTACTACTATCGCGGCAGCTATTAAGCTTCCAAACACTAATAACCATGTTGTTAACGTCATAAGATGATCGATCTTTAAAAGATTATGTGGCAAAAAACTAGATTAATAGGTTAATACTATACCTCTAATATAATATATATAAAACCTTTAGACGTTGTTTTTATACGCTTACTTTAAGGGATGCCGATTAAATACAATAAATATGAAAATAACGACTAACTGATTATTAAACGACCAAGCTTTGTTCTGTCATATTGATGGCCTGGGCAATATCTACTGTCACAAGCCTAGATACACCAGCTTCTTGCATAGTGACACCTAGTAACTGAGTTGCCATTTCCATTGCTATTTTATTATGACTAATATAAATAAACTGCACCTGGGATGACATTTCTTTGACTAGTTTTGCATAGCGCTCTACGTTGGCATCATCAAGCGGCGCATCCACTTCATCTAGCATACAAAAAGGTGAAGGGTTAAGCTGGAATATTGAAAACACTAACGCAATGGCTGTTAAAGCTTTTTCTCCACCTGATAGCAGATGAATACTACTATTTCTCTTACCTGGAGGCTGAGCCATTATAGTTACGCCCGTGGCTAACATATCATCATCAGTTAACTCCAAAGAAGCGCGTCCACCGCCAAAAACTTTTGGAAATAAATTATTTAAATGCTCGTTGACTGTATCAAACGTTTTCTTAAATCTAGCCTTAGTTTCTTTATCAATTTTTGCAATAGCCTGTTCTAGGCTCTTTAAGGCTTCAATAAGTTCATCATGTTGTTGATCAAGAAATACTTTTCGTTCTTGTTGCGTTTTATACTCTTCAATGGCGACTAAGTTAATTGCCCCTAAACGCTTAATACGGTTTTGACACTGCTCTAATAAATGACTTAATTCTTGTGCATTAACTTGATCAGGCAGAGTTTGCGCAAACTTTTCTACTCGAACATTTTCAGCCAGCATAGCTTGCTTAATATTATCTGCATTCACTTCAAGCTCACGCTCTATTAAACGTTGTTCCTGCAAACGTGAATCAGTGCTTTGAATCTCATGCTCTTGCTTAAGTTGTTGTTGCTCCAACTGCCTGGTTAAATGCTCCATCTGACTAATTTCGTGACGCCTTTTCTCCATCCCTGCCTCAGCATCTACTCTAAGGGTAAGAGCTGTGTCAAGTTGGCCTGCAAGGCTTTCGTGGGCGCCCTCATTAGCATCTTTAGCACTGAGCTCACTGGCCTGCAACTGCGCTTGCTTCTCACTCCACTGAGTCCGTTGTTCTTGCATACGCTCAGTTGATCTGCCCAAACTATGCATTTGGGCAGACACGCTGCTCATTTTAGTTTGGATCTGAAAAACCTGTTGTTGCTTATGGCTAAATTCTAATCTTGCTTGGCCTAAGCCTACTTCTAGCGATTCTTTTTCAACCTCGAACCCAGGCATTTCTAATTGCAAACTTTCAAGCATCAATTGGCGCTCATTCAGCTCCTCCTGCAACAACACCAGCTCTTTTCCTAATTCCTCAAGCCGTTTGGATTGCTCCTCAACACGATGCTGAAGGCCTTTTTGCTGCATTAAAAACTGCTGACTTTGCTGCTGCAATAATGCTGATTTTTGTTGCTGTTGCTGAAGACTGTTTTGGGTAAGTCTCCATTTTTGGCGCATTTCACTTAATGACTGCTCTAGCGTTAGCGCTTCTTCACGCTCTAACGCTAACTCTTGTTGTGTATTTTGCTGCAACTCACGTAATGATTTTTGCGTTACTGACAAAGCTTGAACCTGCTGTTTACGCCCTAAAATGCCTGCGCGGCTGTCTTCTCTTGGAGGCGTGCGAATCCATCCATGGCCAAGCCATAATCCGCTTGGCAAAATGACACTACAATAAATGGGCAAATTTGATAATATTTTTTTAGCTTCAAGTTCATTATTGGCTAAATAAACGTGTTCTAGCAACCCCCTTAGCTCAAGAGGCGTATCAAGCTTGCCAACTTTTTCAAGCAAAATAGGCCAGGCATTCTCTAACTTGGTAAACGATTGACTGCCCAAAGGCACAACCAGTGCTAAACCTTTTACATCAACCAAGTCATTCTGGCTTAAATGTTCTGACTGAGGCATTAGATAACTACCCAACCAGTCGCGTAAGACGTGCTCTACAGCAGATTCCCAACCAGACTCCACAGACATTGTATCAATAAGCTTTGCACACTCATCAGTTTGCCATTTAGCTGGCAATAACACCGCCTCCTGTTCAGCTTCTGACATAAGTAACTGCAAAGATGAAATCTGACCAGCTAAAACACCTAGCTCTTGCACTTGAACATCTAGGCGCTGTTGATAATCTCGTTCCTGCTGCCTTGATAATTGTAATGCATCTTCTTGGCTTAATATTTGCTCAGTCAAGTTGTGCTGCTGCTCTTGTTGATGGTCAATTTGCTCACTTAAAAGCTTTGCATCCTCAACATTTGGCAAGTTTAGATTTTGCAGTTGCATCAAACATTCTTGATGGTCCTGATGCGCCTGCTCACTTTGTTGTTGTGTCAGCTTTAGTCCCGTTTTCGCAACATCAATAAGGCCTTTAAGCCGCCCCTGCTCTTCATTTTTTTCCTGCCACAACATTTGTCCATGTTGATGACTTTCATGGCTAGCTTGTAAATTTTGCTCAGCTTCAAGTAATTGCTCACAAGCCAGCTCAACATCTAAAGCAAGCTGCTGGCTTTGCTGAGTCAGGTGCTCTAGTTCTTTATTGTCCGTAGCGTACGCTTCGTCTATACGCCCAAGCTGCAACGTGGCTTCTGATACATCTTCAAACCAACGCTTTTGTTGCATTTGATTGTGTTCAATAGACTGCTCTATGCGCGCAATTTTTGCACCCAAACTATAGAACTCGCCCTGCAGCTGTCCAAAGTTTTCATTAAGCACCGCCAAGTCATTTTTTTGCACATCTATTTGTGAAAAACGTACGTCTTGTTCACTACGTTGTAAAATAATTTGCTCTTCAAAATTTTTAATAATAATACTTTGAGCACCCAATTTTTGACTTAACTCACGCCATTGTAGAGTAGCAAGTTGAGACTTAAACTGACGTTCGCTTTGCTTTAATTGGGTATATTTTTCTGCTGACTCAGCTTGCTGTTTGAGGGTATCTAACTGTCTGCTAAGTTCATCTGTGATGTCTTGCAGGCGGGCTAAGTTTTCACGGGTGCGGCTAATTCGGTTAGAGGTATCTCGCCTTCTTTCTTTATAACGTGAAATACCAGCAGCTTCTTCTATATAGACGCGCAGCTCTTCAGGGCGCGATTCGATTAGGCGAGAGATGGTGCCTTGTTCAATAATAGAATAACTACGAGGCCCTAACCCCGTACCTAAAAATAAATCCGTGACATCCCTTCGGCGACACTTTTGACCATTCAAAAAATAAGTAGACTGACCTTCGCGAGTGACTTTGCGACGAATCGAGACTTCATTATAGCTTGCAAATTCACCAGCTAAAGTTCGGTCTTGGTTGTCAAATATGAGTTCAACAGTGGACTGCCCCACAGGATTGCGGCTGGTGGATCCATTAAAAATAACATCTGTAGAATTTTCACCACGTAGGTTTTTGGCAGAACTTTCTCCCATAACCCAACGTACAGCATCAATAATGTTAGATTTTCCACAACCATTGGGGCCAACTACAGCACATAAATTGCCTGGTAAGTTGACTTTAGTGGGATCAACGAATGATTTAAAACCAGCTAACTTGATGCTCTTTAGGCGCATCCATAAACTCTATTATGATTATTATCTGACCTAGATTACTTCAGGATTTGGTCAATGGTCAAATTTACTTGCCCAGCGCTAGCTTCATCCACATTAATAACCACTGTTGGGCTCAATAAATCGCCTGCTTTTTGACCAGGCACTCCAGCCATAGCAACATGAGCACTTAAGTGCAGTGTTTTATAATCTGCCAACTTAGTGCCCTGTTGCAAAGCCATCGCATCGGTTAAAAGCACCTCCAGCGGAAGATTATTAGGATTAAGTTTAATTGCAAATAAAGGCATACGTTGACCAACCTGTTTTGCGTAAACAAACAGTGTAGCTGATGGGGAGGGCAAGGATAATCCATTGGCCAAAGACACGTTAATCGGCACGCTTATACCTAGCTCTATCTCTCTGCCACCGTTTTGAAGTTGTTGTGCACTATCAATTCCAGCTTGAAGTGAGGCTTTACCTTGGCCTTCACCTGCGTTTGGTAAAGCACGCTGCCAAAACTGTATCGCCGCATTATAATTTTCACTTTCAAAGGCCTGTATACCCAATAAACTTAAAGCAGAAACATCATTAGGATTTTTTTCTAGAGCACTAGCAATAGCTTCATTGACCCTTAGACTAAACTCACCCTCATGGAAGAATAACGCTTGAGCATATTGACCTAAAAGTGCAGCCTCTTGGCGGCTGCCACTTTGTACATATTTTAGAGCTTGCTCAAACGCATTAATGCCCAAAAGTGTTTGCTCACCTTGCATATAGCTATTGGCTAACAAGTACCATCCTTCTGGGTTATTAGGCTTTTGCTCTAACTCTTGTTCAAGATTGACAATTAAAACTTGTAATGACGCAGCAGACTGTGTGATCGAGCGCGTTGTTTGTAAATTGATGTTTTGCTCTAAACTATTATAAGCGCCTAGCTCAAGGTATGTGAGCAAGCCTGCAGCAGGCACCACCAATGCGACAAACAGTAAAGATAGGCCACCCGCTCGGCTAGATGAACCTGAAGGAGCAGGAGCCGCTTTTGTGTCTGCGGTTTCTAGCAATAATGTACGCTGCATTTCTGCTAACCGCAGGTCATAATCACCCCGGCTTATCTGTGCAGACTCAAGCTCTTGATCAAGCTCTTTTTGCTTGATGCGATAAAGATCGACTACAAGATGATGTCTATTGTTAGGAACTACTGAAGGGGGCAGAGGACGCAACCAAGCCCATAAAATAAAACCACTTGTCAAACACAGTAAAAGAGCAATAGCTGCCCATAGTTCAGTCATTTTTTAATCCCTGTCCTGAAGCTTATTATCGGCTAGGAGCTGATTCAGCTGTTGTTGCTCGTCAGGCGTTAACATTGCACTTTGTGGCTGGGCTTTTCGGCCAAAAAACCATAAAGCAAATAAACCAATAAGAATCATTCCAATGGGTGTGAGCCAAAGCACCATGGTGGATTTGTTAAATGGAGGATCATACAATATAAAATCACCATAGCGCTGCACCATAAATTCAGTAATCTGCTGATCTGTATTGCCTGAATTAATCAAAGTTTGTATCTGAGTGCGCAGATCTTTAGCAATAATAGAGTCTGAGTCAGCTAAGTTCTGGTTTTGACACTTTGGGCAACGCAAAACTGTAGTTAAACCTACAAAACGCTGCGCCATTTCAGGCTCTTCAAACTCATAAGAAGTGATATCTGCTTGTGTAACCAAAGGTATTACACTTGCCATACAAAAAAACACAAAGGTTAAAAAAATTCTAACCATCATTTTACATCCTTCAGCAAGCTAAGATATTGTGTCCGCAACTCTACCCACGTACGTTCGTTTAATTCGCCCGTCACCTTATCAATAACTATGCCATCGGCATCAATTAAATAGGTTTCTGGCGCACCAACAACGCCTAAATCAATACCTAGGTCACCTTGTGGGTCAAACACTGAAAATACATAGGGGTTGCCTAAGTCAGTTAGCCACTGTTGTGCAGCGGCTCTTTGATCATGGTAATTAACACCGAAGATACGTACATTTTCTTGTGCTGCTATGGACAATAAAAATTCATGCTCAGCCCGACATGTAGGACACCAGGTAGCCCACACATTGACTAAAGCAGGCTGTCCGAGCATATCCTTTCGTGTCACTATGGTAGTAGCTGACATTAGGGTTTCGCTGCTGAATTCAGGCAATGGTTTGCCAATCAAACTAGACTCCATTTTATTGGGGTCTTGACCAATGCCTTGGTATAGAAACAAACCTAATCCAAAGGCCATTAACATTGGTAAGATCATTAGTAGCCGTTTTGTAGCTGTGCTCATGATAAAGCTTCCTGTGCGACAGATTTTTTACGCCTATAGCGCTTATCCCATACTGCTAATACCCCACCTAAAGCCATCATAAGAGCGCCAAGCCAAATCAAACGTATCATTGGCTTGATATGCAAGCGCATTGCCCAAGCTCCATTTGCCAGTGGCTCACCCATAGCGACATAAACATCACGATTTAAAGCTGGGTCAATAGCCGCTTCAGTCATGGTTTGACCACGAGCAGTATAAGTACGTTTTTGAGGTAGTAAATACGCCGAAAAATCGCCATTTTTAACAAGCTTAACCTTGCCCTCAATCGCAGTAAAGTTAGGCCCCGTGACATTTTCAACACCCATGAAAGTAAACTCATACTGGCCAAGAGTCGCTTTGTCTCCAACATCCATTCGCAAGTCTTTTTGTAAAGAATAATGACTCACAACAGCAATGCCTAACGCCGTGATACCAATACCTACGTGCGCTAGTAACATACCGTAGTAACCAGGATTCAACTGCTTTAAGCCTGTAAAAAATGTTTGATGGCGTAACCGTCTTTTCAAATCTACCCATGAAGCCAATAACAGCCACACCAAAAGTGCCGCAGCTAGTGCTGTTGAGGGATTAAATTCGCCTTTATATACGAACGGAAATAACACCCCTAGGATGATGGCTATAAGTGCTGGGGAACGCAACACTTGCCAAAGTTCACTTGGATTAATTCGCTTCCACTTTGAGCCTAAACCTAACCCCATAGAAATGATCAATAACACCATCAACGGCACAAATGCAGCGTTAAAGTACGGTGGGCCTACAGATATTTTTCCACCACCTAAAGCATCCAATAACAATGGGTACAAAGTGCCTAACAATACAGTTAAAGCAGCAACAATCAGCAAAATATTATTAGATAACAAGAAAGTTTCTCGAGACCAAAAACGATATCCAACCCGACTTTCTACGGTGGTTGCTCGTAGTGCAAACAACAACAAAGAGCCACCTACAGTGATGGCCAATAACACTAACACATAGTAGCCACGATCTGGATCTGAAGCAAAAGCATGCACAGACGTTAATACACCTGATCGCACTAAAAAGGTGCCCAACAAACTTAAACTAAACGCCAAAATAGCTAATAATATAGTCCAGTTTTTGAACAAGCCTCTTTTTTCTGACACTGCCAAAGAGTGCAATAACGCCGTACCTACTAACCAAGGCATAAAAGAAGCATTTTCAACAGGATCCCAAAACCACCAGCCACCCCAGCCAAGTTCGTAGTATGCCCACCAACTACCCAAAGCAATACCTGCCGTTAAGAAAGCCCAAGCAACGCTAGTCCATGGACGTGACCATCTCACCCAAGCAGCATCATAACGACCGTCTAACAAAGCTGCGATAGCAAAGGAGAAAGCGACAGAAAATCCAACATAACCCATATACAACATAGGAGGATGAACAATAAGGCCAAAATCTTGTAACAAAGGATTAAGATCTGCTCCTTGCAGCGCTGCATCTGGTAACAAACGCGTAAAAGGATTACTTGTAAATAATGTGAAGGAAATAAAGCCAACACCAATCATGCCCATGACAGACAAAACTCTTGCCTGCATAGTTAACGGCAAACTTTTACTTAACAGACTTACAGCCATCGTCCACAAACCCAAGATCAACACCCAAAGTAGTAATGAGCCTTCATGCCCACCCCACACTGCGCTTATCTTATACTGCATAGGTAAAGCTGTATTGGAGTTTTGTGCTACATAGCTCACACTAAAGTCGTCTTGAGCGAATGCCACCATCAGCATGGCAAAGGAAATCAGAAGCATCACCCCTAAACCCACGGCCAAAGGCTTCGCACTAAGCATCAAACGTGTTTGGCCAGTATATGAGCCTAACATTGGCAAAAAACCTAAACTCAAGGCTAAAAATAGTGATGATATTAACGCCACATGTCCTATTTCTGGAATCATTTTGAAGCCTCTTGTAACGTGGAATCAGTGGTTGTTTGAAGATTAGTATTTGTAGCATTTAAACTTGCAGCTTGTGCTTCGTTCAATGCTTGAAGCACCTCTGGAGGCATGTAGTTTTCATCATGCTTAGCAAGCACTTCATCTGCTAAAAACACACCCTCATCATTCATTTTTCCTTGCGCCACAATACCTTGGCCTTCACGAAATAGGTCGGGCAATATGCCCGTATAATCTACTTTCACATCTTCTACAAAGTCGGTAATAACAAAGCGTACTTTTAGGCTGTCAGTGGCACGCTCTAAACTGCCCTCACGAACCATACCCCCTGCCCTAATACGCTGATCTGCAGGCGCCTTTCCTTGAGCCATATCTGTGGGAGAGAAAAATAGATTTATATTTTGTGACAACGAGTACAAAACCAAACCTACAATAATGCTAGTGCCTGCAAGTAAACCTAGGATAAGCAGTAGCTTTTTGCGTCTTTTAGGGTGCATCAACATAGGTGTTTGCCTTTTAGTTCCTGTTACGTCGTATAAAGGCTTTAGCCTGTTTTAGTGCGTTCAGTCTTTCACTTCGAGAATGCAATACATTGACTGCCAAAAGCACCATGAAAAGTCCATAACAGGACCAGACATAAGGCCCATGTCCTGCCATACGCCATAACTCACCTACAGATTCAAAATACATTACTTTGCTCCATAAATATCTTTATGCTGCAAAAGCCAACTTGCGCCATTTTGTGTTTGCAATATTTGCGATCTGGTACGGATCAACACCACCAAACCGAACAAAAAATAGCTTCCTAACACCGTCAAAAGTAAGGGTAAGTACATTTCTGCAGGCATACTTGGCTTTTCGGTGAGACTAAAGCTAGAGCTTTGGTGCAAGGTGTTCCACCATTCTACAGAGTATTTGATGATAGGAATATTGATAGTACCAACAATAGCTAATATAGCTGTGGCTTTACCTGCAATTTGGCGCTCACTTATGGCTTGATTTAACGCCATTACCCCAGCGTAGAGAAACAATAATACTAAAGTAGACGTCAGTCTTGCATCCCAAACCCAGTATGCACCCCACGTTGGTTTACCCCAAATAGCACCTGTAACTAGGGCAATAAGAGTAAATGTTGCACCAATAGCGATACAGCTTCTGGCTACCATAAAAGCAATTTTCATTTTCCATATAAGGCCAATAGCCCCTGCTATAGCCATGCTTAAAAAAATAGACTGGGATAAAATAGCAGATGGCACATGGACGTACATGATACGAAAGCTGTTACCTTGTTGATAATCTGCTGGAGCAAAAGCTAAGCCCCAAACCATGCCACAGGTTAATAATGCAACCGCAGCCAATGCAAACCACGGTTGTAGCAGGCCACCAAAATTATAAAACCACTTAGGCGAACCCATTTGATGAAACCAACGGGGCATATGCCAACTAAATTGGGCCATAAATATTATCTCTTTTTAATATATATTCTATAACTTAAGCGCTGAACCAGCAGCCCAAGGTGTGATCATCAACGCAAATACAAACATGGCCGCTAGCAAGGCCATATAACCATCAACTGGCATACCTTGTGCTGCAGCAGCTACGCTTGAAGCACCAAAAATAATCACAGGCACATACAAAGGCAATATTAACAAAGTTAGCAGCATGCCGCCGCCTCTTACTCCAGTGACTAGTGCCGCACCAATAGCACCCAATAGACTAAGGGTTGGTGTACCAAGAAGCAGGCTTAGCATTAGCGTGGGCACAGCCTCACTTGGTAAAAATAACATCATAGCAATCAACGGTGATATTAATATTAGAGGTAATCCACTGACCAGCCAATGCACAAAAACTTTTGCAAGCACCAAAGTCCAACTAGGATATGGGGCCAATAACAGCTGTTCTAAGCTACCATCGTCGTGATCTAGCTTAAATAACAGCTCTAAAGATAAAAGCGTAGCTAACATTGCAGCCACCCAAATAACACCGGCGGCTGTTTGGGATAGTAGCGATGCTTCAGGACTAACACCTAAAGGAAATAACGCCACCACCAACACAAAAAACACCAGCGGATTAATCATTTCTGCTGGCTGTCTTGCAACCAGCAATAAGTCACGACGGATGATCGCCGATATAAACCTAATCATACTATATCGCCATGTTCATTTGTGGAACATTGAAGTGCCCAGTGGCTCAAATCTAACACTTTAACTTGCGCCAAGGTGATGTCTTGATGACTGGTCATCAGCACCGCTCCCCCTGCAAGGGTATGCTTGTTTAACCACGCCTGTTCATCCGCAATGCCTTGCTGGTCAATAGAAGTGAATGGCTCATCTAGCAACCATATATCAGCTTTACATAGGTGTAGTCGAGCTAAAGCGACTCTGCGCTTTTGACCAGCAGACAGTTGCGCAACCACACTTTCTTCGTAACCTCTTAGCCCCACTCGCTCTAGCGCTATATAACGCTGCTGTTGAGTTGAGCTGCCATTTAGCCCCGCAAGCCAAGTTAAATTTTCATCGGCTGTAAGCTGCTCTTTAAGCCCTAACTTGTGGCCTATATAGATCACTCTAGCATTGTTGTTTAGTAATGAAATCTCACCTTCATCTACCGGGTGAAGCCCTGCCAGCTGACGCAAGAAAGTCGTTTTTCCAGCACCATTTCGACCTTTTACGTGCCACAAATCACCAGCTTCAATAGTAATATTAAGGCTTTGATACAACACTCGTGAGTCTCTCTCACAAGCTAAATCGCTGATGCTCAATAAAGGTGAATTTACAGGAGGTAAAGAAGACACGAACAGTTAACTCTTTTATATTAGAGCCTGCCATTGTAACGGTTTCAAAAGAGGATGCGAAGACAGATCAGCATTGAATTACAAATTTTTACCTACGACATAGGTGGTATGCAGTAGGTTTTAGAAGAGGCTAGCTGATGATTTTAAACGTACATACATAATAGCTGTTGTAATAGCATCGCCCAAAGCTGTGTGGCGACCTAGTATAGGCACGTCTAGTGTTTTGGCTATAGCTTCAAAAGACAAATTGATTTGATATTCAGCGCCGCCAGATAGGCGCGCCTTATTACGGTACAAATCCATCACATCCACACAAGCATTTGGCACCCCAAATTCGTATAACGGCCTTAAGTGCTTATCCAACACGGCTAAATCATATGCAATGTTGTATCCAACAATGGGACGATTACCTATGAATTGAAGCATTTTTTTCAATGCCTCCTCTACAGGTAAGCCTTCATTTAGGTCCATACGTCGCAGTTTATGGATTTTCACTGAAGCCTTGGGTAACTCTTTAGGCGGGGCCAAAGTAACCGATAGCTTATTACTACTCATTACACGGTTACCCTTAATCACCACTGCTGCTATGGATAATATTTGCGCTTTAGAAACATCTAAGCTTGTAGTCTCTATATCCAAAGAGACTAGCTCTTCTCCTTGATAGTGATGAAAAAGGTACATCCATGAGCTTTTAAGCTGACGTACCCTCCAGACATCTTTGATGCGACGCAATCTACGTTTTATCATTATAACCCCATGCCTAAACGGTACCTTAATGATAAGTGTTTCTTAAAGTCTTTTACCACCTGAAAAGACTGGCGCAGTAGATCCTTATCTAAACGATCCAAATCACTCAAATTGATATCGTTATTGATCTCCTTTGGGCTGCAGCCTCTTTCTTGCTGTTTAAGCTGGTGCGCCAAACGAAACCACTGTAACAGTGAAAAAGATTCCTTTAGCTCACTACCTAAGCGTTGCGGCAAAACACCCAGCTTAACCAATGCTTCAATACGTTTGTAAGTGTTGGTTTCTGCTATTTGATATTGCATAGCAAGCACTCGTACGCCATGCACAATGGGAAAAACACCCCCTTTTTTGACATCGACACCAGAAGCTCTGTTTCTAATACCTCCCAAAAAATTGAGCGGAGTTTCAAACACTAAAGCAACCTCTGCAAACAATGATAAAAACCGCTCTTGCTGCTTTAGTTCTTTCAACAACCAATTGCGACTGGTCTTAAATAAGGCTTTATTACCAGCAACAGGATGTGCATCTATAGAGATTGCTAGATTTAACAAACTATCGCTATCTGCTTTAGCTACCCAGTCTCGCATGCGCTGAGTCCACTCACTGATTGGCTGCACCCAAAATGGATTACTAACCATCACCCCTCCTGGACACTTAGGGTAACCTAGATCAACAAGCGCTTGGGTATATGCTTCTAAGGTTTGCTGACACTCTGGCCAATCAAGACCATCTCGCATAATAAGTCCGTTGTCTTGGTCAATTCTGATCACTTGCTCACCACGCCCTTCGCTGCCCATAACCACCAAACATACATGAGGCAAAAGGCTTTCTGGAACCACAAGATTGAACAGCTTTGACATCAACCTATTATTAAGTGCGGCTAATAGATCCATGGCAAAGCGGATCTTCACTCCTTGAGAGTATAAAGACCGAATTAGATTACCCATGTCCCCCGCTGCAGCCTTTAGCTGTTCAATGCTGGTGGCACGTTCAATACGCAATCCAACCACATGAGAATGGCTGGAAAAATAGCTTAAGGTATCTGCTAAATCAATAATCCCATATAGTTTAGAATCTTTCATTACAACTACACGATCAATTTGGTTCGCTGTCATCAGCACAAGAGCGTTAAACAGGTAATCACCAGACTCCACAGTAATAAGCCTGTAGTTTGCAATAGATTGGGCGTCAGCAGTCAAAGGCAGTTTGTCTAATACAATTGCATTTAACAAATCCGTGCGAGTCACCATGCCATAACGACTACCACGCTGCACCAGCACACAATCAACCTGTTGCTCACTCATATAAGCAGTGGCGCCTTCTAGGTCAGTACCACTAGGCAATAATGCAGCTTCTCTCATGCATGAACTATCTATACGAGCGAGCATAAACTCGGTCATATTTAGTGAATCATCTCTTTGCGCCAATAACTGCTTTTGTAATGATAAGTCTTTGTTAAAAAAGTCACCAAAAGTGGAATTACGGTAGATTAAGTCCAGTAAAACCTTCGTAGGAAGTAAGTAACAGATGGTTTCTTCATCAGCTACAAAATCATGAATGGCATTGCCACGAAGTGCCGACCAAGCTCCAAAATAATCATCATTAGTGTAATGAACAAAGGTATGCCCATGATTAACATCTGAGCTTTGAACATCTAACTCACTCACGCAACCTTTAAGAATGATATACATCCCCTCTGGAGCATTACCGGTTTTAATAATGACCTCACTAGTTTGATAATAAACAATATCAAGATTATCTTGTAGCAAAGTGCGCTCATCTTCATCTAATAAATTAAACGGCAAAACATCAGCATTAAACCCACTACTAGAATTCATATTTCATCGCTTATCAGATATAAAAAAGACTTTATTGGTCAATAGTATGCAGAACCTGTGTTTCGAGGCACACGGATATTTTGCACGATATTTTGTATGTGTTTGGGTGGTTCAGGTGTTAAGTGCGACACCAAATAGGCCACAATAAAGTTTAGCACCATGCCCAAAGCACCAAATCCTTCAGGAGAAACCCCCAGCAACCAATCTTCTTGCTCGCCGCCCATAAATTTAAAGTAGGCGATGTAACATATGGTAGTGATCAAACCCACCAGCATGCCACTTATAGCTCCATACTTATTCATCCGTTGGTAAAAAATACCCATGATAATAGCGGGAAAGAATGACGCACACGCTAATCCAAAGGCCAAAGCCACCACAGCAGCCACATAGTCTGGTGGGTTCATGCCCAAATAACCAGCGATGAGAATTGCAACCATGGCCGCCACACGCGCCACTAGTAGCTCTTGTTTATCCGTTATTTGAGGTCTAATAGTCTTTTTAATTAAATCGTGAGAAACAGAAGTCGCAATCACCAAAAGCAACCCAGCTGCAGTTGATAATGCTGCAGCCATAGCTCCTGCTGCAATCAAAGCAATGACCCAATCAGGCAATTCAGCAATTTCTGGGTTAGCGAGCACCATTATGTCTGGATCTACGTATATTTCATTCGCAAAGGGCTGCACTTGCGGGTCAAACTCACCACTACTTGGATTGACAACATGGCGCTGATTAAAATAAAAATTTCTAGCAACCTTATCTTCGGCAGCTCCCCAATAAATAGGTTTATGCTGACGGCCTGTAAAGGCGTCACCTGCGGCATACTGTGTACGACCATCAGCATTGTGATCATACCAAGCAATCAAGCCAGCATTTTCCCACTTTTTAAACCATTGAGGCATTTCTTCGTACGGAGTGCCTGTGTTGTCTGCACCATTTACAGTTTCTATGAGGTTGATGCGCCCAAACGCTGCCACCGCTGGTATTGTTGAATAAAGTAATGATATGAATACCAGAGCCCATGCAGCTGATATGCGTGCATCCCGTACTCTGGGTACAGTGAAAAAACGCACAATAACATGAGGTAAGCCAGCAGTACCGAACATCAAAGAGGCGGTAATGAAAAACATGTCCATCTTGCTCTTACTGCCTTCGGTAAAGCTTGCAAAACCAAGCTCTGTCACTAAAGCATCCAAATGGTCTAATACAGGCTGGCCATTACTTAGGGTCGCCCCTAAACCCGTTTGAGGTAACAAATGACCTGTCATTGAAAAAGTCAAAAATAATGCAGGCACTGTAAAAGCAAAAATCATTACGCAGTATTGGGCCACCTGCGTATAGGTGATCCCTTTCATGCCCCCTAACACAGCATAAACAAAGACCACAGCCATACCGATCATTACCCCAGTATCTATTTCAACTTGTAAAAAGCGAGAAAATACAATGCCAGTACCTCGCATTTGTCCAGATATATACGTGAATGAAATAAACAATACGCAAACAACAGCCACAACTCTAGCCACACTTGAATAGTAACGATCTCCTACGAAGTCAGGTACTGTAAATTTACCAAATTTACGCAGGTATGGTGCCAAAAGTAACGCCAAAAGTACGTAACCACCAGTCCAGCCCATAATAAATCCACTGGCATCGTAACCTGCAAAAGAGACAATACCCGCCAAGGATATAAATGAAGCTGCAGACATCCAGTCAGCTGCAGTTGCCATGCCATTAGCCAGTGGAGTTACACCGCCACCTGCCACATAAAACTCTTGCGTGCTTGACGCCCTGCTCCAAAAAGCGATGGCAATGTAGATACAAAAAGACCCTACCACAAACATGTAAGTGAGCTGTTCTAGGCTCATGTTGAATTCCTATTGTTAGTAACGAGAGATTAATTAGTAGTTTTGTTCGCAGTTATTCATGTACATCAAACTCACTATCCAGGCGTCCCATCCGAATTGCATAAGCGACAGTCAGTAGACAAAAAACTAAAATACTGCCCTGATTGGCAAACCAATAGCCTAGCTTAAATCCAAATATATTGAATTGATTTAGCTCTTCAACAAAAATAATGCCAAAGCCAAAAGAGACCACGAACCAAACCACAAGGTAGGAAAAAATAATTTGTAAATTACGATGCCAATATTGCTCTGCTTTATTAATATCTTGTTTCATCACGTGCCTTTTTTTATTATTTTTTATGATTCAATCATAACCACTTGAACGATTGAGGGCAACGACATTGTCGGGTAAAGATCCCAGCAAAAGTTTCCTGTCAAATCATAAAAACAAACATTAGACTTTAGTATAAACAATTGTAAGAAAAATCATAGGTAATTGATTTTAATAAATTTTATCAGAGTCCAGTTTTAAGGCATAAAACCAGCTGGCGTGTTATAAATAGTCATCGTTTATTTATTCTGTGTTAACACTGTAGGCATCACATGCTAGACATCTGGGTCATTCTATTCATTTCATTAGCCTATGTAGGTTTGCTGTTTGGCATTGCTTATTATGGTGACAATCGTCCACAACACGGCTCAAAGTTACTTAGCCAACCTGTCATCTATAGCTTATCCTTAGCAGTCTATTGCACTTCATGGACTTTTTACGGGTCAGTATCTCGTGCAACCCAAGGCTGGGACTTCCTATCTATTTATCTAGGTCCAATTCTTCTTTTCACCTTTGGTTGGGGTTTGGTTTATAAAATCATTCTTATTGCCAAGCAAGAAAACCTCACTACGATTGCCGATTTTATTGCCTCAAGGTACGGTAAGAGCCGAAGCTTAGCCATCGTTATTACCGTGATGGCAACCTTTGGCATACTTCCTTACATTGCTCTACAGCTAAAAGCGGTAGCTCAAAGCTTTACTATTATGATTTCTGGTGGAGGAAGTTCAGACTTTGGTTCTAGCAATACTGCATTAGTGGTTGCTATTTTGATGGCAGCCTTTGCGATTTTATTTGGAACTCGACAAATAGACACTAGTGAACACCATCGTGGCATGGTACTGGCTATTGCGTTTGAATCTATTGTGAAGTTGCTGGCATTTGTGGCTGTAGGCCTATTTGTAACCTTTAGTTTATTTGACGGCATTGCAGATTTAAGCGCCCATATAAGCCAAAGCGGCCTGCAACAGCAGCTAGACAACTTTAATCCTTTAAGAGTGAGTTTTCTTACCGAAACGCTACTGGCATTGCTAGCCATGCTTTGCCTTCCAAGACAATTTCAAGTGGGTATTGTTGAAAATACAAACCCTAACGATTTGCATACTGCACGATGGTTGTTTCCACTTTACTTAATTATATTCTGTATCTTTATGTTGCCCATTGCAGCAGCTGGCAGCTTTCTTTTCAGTGGTCAAGAAATAGCCACTGACACCTATGTTTTGATGGTGCCACTAAGCCAGGGCGCAAGCAGCATAGCCACACTAGCCTATATAGGTGGCCTCTCTGCTGCTACAGGCATGGTTATTGTAGCCACCGTATCTATTAGCACCATGATCAGTAATGACATAGTGATGCCAGTAATATTTCACTTATCACCACTACAAGCATCAGAAGATAAAAACATAGGCCGGTTATTACTCAAAGTGCGCCGAGTAGTTATTGTGGCTATGCTATTAGCTGCTTACGGTTACTTTTTATTGATTGGTGACGGTAAAAGCTTAGTGTCTCTAGGCTTAACCGCTTTTGTTGCCGTGGCCCAGTTTGCCCCCGCATTAATCGGCGCTGTATTTTGGCGCCGGGGTAATCGATATGGTGCCTTGGCTGGATTAGGCACAGGCTTCACTATTTGGATTTACACCCTTATGGTCCCCAATCTTAGTGGCCTTGGATTTGATACCTTAAGTTTAGTCAAAGATGGATTATTTGGTCTCAGTTGGCTTCGTCCCACGTCTATGTTTGGACTAGAAGGGTTTGATCCTATAACTCACGCTACCCTATTATCTCTAAGTTTAAATATTGTGGCATTTGTATGGGTATCCAGACTCACTCAGGCCCGTTTGCAAGATCGAATTCAAGCAGATCATTTTGTGGATCTAAGATTGAGCCAATCTATAGGAAATACTGATAATAACTTTGAAAACACGCGCTTTAGCGATCTTCAAACACTCTGTGAGCGCTTTTTAGGTTCTAATAGAACCCATGAAGCATTTCATCAGTTTGCTCGTGCGCAAAACCGCGACCTAAACTTAAATGACCCCATAGACCAAGCACTAGCGACTTATGCAGAACGCCTTTTAGCAGGTGTGATCGGCGCATCTTCGGCCCGTATTATTGTGGCTTCAAGCTTAATGGATACAGAAATGCATTTAGGGGACGTGGTATCCATTGCCGATGAAGCTTCTGCCCTTTTCCAATTTAACCGGACTATGCTGCAGTCCACTATTGAACACATAGACCAAGGCATCAGTGTGGTGGATAAGGACATGCGCTTGGTAGTTTGGAATCAACGCTATCAAGAAATGTTTGGCTTTCCTGAAGGTCTTATTAACATCGGCAGGCCCATTGAGGAGGTCATTCGTCATAATGCGATAAATGGAGACTATGGTTTAGGCGTGCTTGAACAACAAGTTGAACAGCGCCTAAGCACTATGATGGAAGGAAAAAGCAGCACACACCTGCGCTATAGAGCTGACGGCGCTGTGTTTGAAGTGCGAGGCAATGCCATGCTAGGTGGTGGATACGTTAACACTTATATGGATATTACTAACCATAAACGTATTGAAGCAGCCTTAAAAGAAACCAACGAAACCCTAGAGCAGCGTGTCCAAAACCGCACTAAAGCTCTAGTAGTAGCTAATGATGAATTAAGCCAAGCAAAAATTGGAGCAGACCAAGCGAACCAAAGTAAAACACGCTTTTTAGCCGCAGCCAGCCATGACTTAATGCAACCCCTAAATGCAGCACGACTATTTTCTTCTTCTTTGTCACAACAACACCCTACTGGAAAACTCTCAGATACTTTGCATCATTTAGATGATTCGTTAGGTGCTGCTGAAGAGTTGATTGGCACTTTAATAGAAATATCTAAGCTAGATGCAGGAAACCTGTCTCCCAAATTTAGCCATTTTCCAATAGATAAAATGTTACAAAAGCTGGCTGCAGAGCTGTCTTTATTGTGTCAACAAAAAGGCATTGAGTTTGACTATATGCCGTGCAGCGTAACAGTTTACAGTGACGAACAGCATTTACGTCGTATCGTGCAGAACTTTTTAACTAATGCCATGCGCTACACCCCAAAAGGTAAGGTCTTGCTGGGTTGTCGATTAAAACAAAATGCCATCGAGATTCAAGTTTGGGATACTGGCATAGGTATAGCACCTCAAAAGCTTACTGAAGTATTTGAAGAGTTTAAACGCATAGATCACCCTGCCACTCAAGACATTAAAGGCCTAGGTTTAGGCTTAGCAATAGCAGATCGGACAGCTAAACTACTAGGCCACCATTTGACAGTAAAATCATGGCAAGGCAGCGGTAGTTTATTTGGCATCATAGTACCGACTGGAGACCCAGATAAGGTGGTCACTAAATCCTCCACTCACACTCAATACAACGCAGGAGGAGGAAGCTTAGCTAATATGATAGTGCTATGTATAGACAATGAAGCCTCTATACTAATAGGAATGGAACAAGTACTTAGTGGCTGGGGATGCACTGTCATTACCGCCCTTAGTACCTCACAGGCCTTACAGAATCTAGCAGATGCAAATGTACAACCTAGCGTGATCTTAGCTGATTATCACTTAGACCAAGATCAGACAGGCACTGCGGCTATCGCAAGAATAAGGCAAGTTTATGAATGCCAAATACCGGCCATTTGTATTACAGCTGATCGCACAGAAGAGGTAGCAAAGGTGGTTTCTGATGAGGATGTATTACTGCTGAACAAGCCTCTAAAGCCTGCTGCACTTAGAGCAACATTAAGTCGCCTTAGATAAACATGGAGTGACTATGCACAGGCGACTTACTTAGGTAAACGACTTGGTGAGTCTACTTAACAGACTCATCTTGAGGGTGTTCGATACGTAAACGCCCCGCTAAGATAACAGCCTGGGTGCGGCTATATACGCCTAATTTCCGCAATATTGCTGTAACATGGGCCTTAATAGTGGCTTCTGACACACTTAATTCATAGGCAATCTGTTTATTAAGCAGCCCTTCAGTGAGCATCACCATAACCTTAAACTGCTGAGGAGTGAGGCTTGCCAACTGACCAGCAAACTTACTGTCCTGGGCGTCCATTTCTTTGTTGGCTGCGGGCAAGTCTGCCGGAACCCATTGGCCACCGTTGAGAACCTCTGTAATAGCTTCAATAATATCTGACATTGAAGAGGATTTAGGAATAAAACCTGCCGCACCAAAATGCATGGCGCGGTGGATTACAATGGCTTGTTCATTACCTGAGATCACTATTACTGGCACACTTGGAAAGTGGTTTCGTAAATAGATAAGCCCCGAAAACCCATTTGCTCCAGGCATGTGCAAGTCTAATAACACCAAATCTATTTCACTATGCATTTGGCGCTCTAAATGCTCTAAGTGCTCCGCTTCTAATACCTTCGCACCATCAACTTGCGCACCGATAGCTTGTGTTAACGCCGCCCGAAACAACGGATGATCATCAGCTACGATAATGGTGTAAGCATTAGACATAGACGCACCTCCTAAAAAATATACAGATTGTTAAGTTATTTATTGCAGCGATTTTCAATCAATTCCGTCACTACACCTGGGTCTGATAACGTAGAGGTATCGCCCAACTCGCCATAGTCGTTAGCAGCAATTTTACGTAGAATACGACGCATAATCTTTCCTGAACGTGTTTTAGGCAAATTAGGTGCAAACTGAATCAAATCTGGTGAGGCAATTGGGCCAATTTCAGTTCTTACCCACTGCCTTAACTCCTTCATTAACTCAGGACTACTATCAATACCGTCCTGTAATGTAACATAACAATATATGCCTTGGCCCTTAATTTCGTGTGGGTAACCTACAACGGCAGATTCGCACACAGATTTATGGGCTACTAAAGCACTTTCTATTTCGGCAGTGCCCATGCGATGACCAGAAACATTCAATACATCATCCACACGACCAGTAATCCAATAATATCCATCTTCGTCTCTTTTTGCGCCATCACCTGTAAAGTAATAGTTGGCAAACGTAGAGAAGTAAGTTTCTTCAAAGCGCTTATGATTGCCCCAAATAGATCGAGCTTGGCCAGGCCAGCTGTCTTTAATGACTAGATTGCCTTCAACGGCGCCTTCTAGCTCACGGCCTTCATTATCAACTATGGCTGGCTGTACGCCAAAGAATGGCAAGGTTGCAGAACCTGGCTTAGTATCTACAGCCCCAGGTAACGGTGTGATCATGTGACCACCTGTTTCTGTTTGCCACCATGTGTCCACAACAGGCGCATTACCTGTGCTAAACACACGCCTATACCAAAGCCACGCTTCAGGGTTGATGGGTTCGCCTACACTACCTAAAACACGAATACTTGATACGTCAGAACCAGACAACACATCGTCGCCATGCTGCATTAATGCTCGTATCGCTGTGGGTGCAGTATAAAACTGATTGACTTTGTGTTTTTCAATCACTTGTCCAAAGCGCGCATTAGTAGGGTAATTAGGCACCCCTTCAAACATCAATGTGGTGGCACGGTTGGCAAGTGGTCCATAAACTATATAACTGTGACCCGTAATCCAACCTACGTCTGCTGTGCACCAATACACATCGCCTGGTTTGTAATCAAACACAAGTTCGTGTGTCATTGCACTCCACACTAAATAGCCTGCAGAGGTGTGTTCTAAGCCTTTAGGTTGGCCAGTAGAGCCTGACGTATAAAGAATGAACAGTGGGTCTTCTGCGCCCATTACTTGTGGTTCATGCTCAGTGCTGGCAGTAGCTACAATGTCGCCATACCAAACGTCACGACCCTCTACCCAAGCAATGTCAGCGCCTGTGCGCTTAACAACGATGACTGTATCAACACAATCTACGTTAGTTAAACCAGCATCTACGTTGGCTTTTAGGCCGATCTTCTTACCACCACGCAGGCCTTCGTCTGCCGTAATCACAATATTACTTTTAGCACCTTGTACACGCCCTGCAATAGCATCAGGGGAGAAACCACCAAAAATAACAGAATGCACTGCGCCAATACGGGCACACGCTAACATGGCCACTGCAGCTTCAGGAATCATTGGCATGTATAAGGTGATTACGTCACCTTTTTTAGCGCCTTGGGCCAACAAAGCATTACTAAACTGACACACTTCTTGATGCAGTTCTTTATAGCTAATATGGCGAGAGTCGCTTGGATCATCGCCTTCCCAAATAATAGCAACTTCATCACCATGGTCTGCCAAATGACGGTCTAAACAGTTGGCAGCAACATTTAATTGACCATCGGCATACCACTTAATAGATACATCATTTGGAGTAAATCTAGTGTTTTTTATTTGCGTAGGCGCCTTAATCCAATCCAATCTTTCACCCTGCTTACGCCAGAACTCTTCTGGATCTGCAACAGACTGCTGATACATGGCTTCACGTTTTTGTTGGTTCAGTCCAGAGGCTTGGGCAATTGATGCATCTGCTGGATATGTCTTCACGTCACTCATTGGATGGTTCCTGATTTTGTAGGGCAGAGGTTTAGCTCTACATTTATACCAAGTTGGAGCGCATATTAAAATACTACTTTGGCTTAATACAGCACTTCATTTGGTAAACTTATCTTGCCTTGAGGCATGGCATACGCCATCATTTGTTATTATGACTTAAAATACTCTTACAAATGCCTATGACTGACCTAAGCCTTGCTTTATTTATCGCTGTTGAAACGTGTTCAGAACCTCCTTATTACCCTATTGTAGCAGCCTGGACCTTGCCTGATGGTAGCATCAAATCTAGTCTAATCATTGCCGATGATAGCTGGCCACCTCACCTGTGCTATAGCGATCATATTTCTGATGAAACTATAGATGCTTTAGGCCACTCAGTAAAAGATGTTTTATTGGAAATGAATGTTGACCTAGATGCTAGCCATGTTGTGGGCCATGCAGATTTCTCACCTGCCCAAGGCTTAGAGCATTTAGTAGATGCCTTAGATATTGAATTAGCGTTTGAAGTATCTACTAATCAACTAGACATAAGTGAATTACTTGGCCATGACTGGCGTGATGAATTACAGGATCTATCTCACGAAATGGGCTTAGATTTATTACAAGCTGAAGATCAGGTAAGGCTGATGCAGCTATGCTGGGCAAGACAAAGTGATGAATTTTAAGCTCGTTGTTTCAGCTCTATTAATGCTGCTAGTGAGTGCATGTAGCAGCCTGGGCACCGTGTCTAGCAAACCCCATACGCCAGACAACTTGTGTGGTATTTTTGCGCAATTTAAAGACTGGCAAACAAGCGCCATTGCTTCTGAACAGCAGTGGAAAATAGATCAATCCATTAGCATGGCTTTCATTAACCATGAATCTGATTTTAATGCTAAAGCAAGACCACCTCGTAAAAGAACATTTGGTATTATCCCAGGCAAACATCTATCTTCTGCTTACGGCTATCCGCAGGCTATTAATGGCACTTGGCTCATGTACAAACAATTGACCGGTTACACCAACGCCCAGCGCACTGACTTTAATGATGCGATTGACTTTGTAGGCTGGTACAACGCACGATCAGTGCGTCTAAATAACATACAGCCAAACGATACCTACAACCTTTATCTAGCTTACCACGAGGGCCATGGCGGCTTTGCTAACAAATCATACTTGGCCAAACCTTGGTTACTCAATGTGGCTCAAGATGTTGCTCATCAAGCTGAGCGTTATCGCCGCCAGTTGGATTTTTGCTCACCCATATGATTTATTGTAGTTGACAACGGACCTTTTCATGATAGTACCTTGGCAAAATATCAATACAGATACGCTAAACCACTTATTAGAAGAATTTGCTAGCAGAGACGGTACAGACTATGGGGCTTATGAAACGAGCTTAGAGGACAAGGTGGTTCAGCTAAAAGTACAGCTGCAGCAAAAGCGTATTGTGGTAGTTTATAGTGAGTTACATGAGTCTGTGAATATAGTTTCTGCCGATCAGTTCAGTGGATAACCCGCCATTAATTGGCATCAACCGCCTTTGCGAATAACATACTGATACTGCGCTCCATCATCTACCTGCTGGATCAACTCATGGCCTAAAAACAAACAAAATTTAGGAATATCTCTTTTGGTTGAAGGATCTGTCGCCAACACTTTAACCACATCACCTGCTTTAATGTCTTTAAAAGTACTATGCAACATCATCACAGGCTCCGGACAAAAAAGCCCTGTGGTGTCTAACAGTTTGTCGATGGTATGGGTATTGTGCATCACTTTTCATACTCTGGTAATGACCGCCATTAAAAAGCGATCTCACATTTTTTAAATTTTATTACACGCTAAATTTGGTTGATATTAACGTGTGCTTAGCCCACTTTTCAAGCTCTAAAACTGAGTGTTCAATAGCTTGAATTTGACTCAATTTTGCATCTTTAAAAGGCTTTAAACTGTGATCCAAATGATCAAACCAATGCACATTAATGTGTTTTGGCATTTGATAACTTAAAACCTCATCATAACTACCCAAAGCATCTCGTGTACCTTGAAAAACAATGCCAGGCTTTTGGCTAGTTAACAAATGTGCTACTCGTAAAGTCTCTGGCTTACGCTGTGGGTGAAAGGGATAACCTAGGGCGAACCAACCTAAAGCATGAGTCTGCTCTACAATTAAACTTGCCACACGCCCCCCAAGCGACTTGCCACCAATAATAAGTGGCCCAGACAATGCCAGAGATTCAAGTAATGCTATAAACTCTAGCTGCAGCTTAGAGACTGCTGTGGGCGGCCGCCTAATACCTGAAGTTTGCATTTGCTGCATGTAGCCAAATTCAAATAAATACACCGTGAAATCCTTTGCACTCATCTTACTCGCAACTGCCTGCATAAACTCATGATTCATACCAATTCCAGAACCATGGGCAAAAACCACATTGATGGCCCCCGTGCCATACTTTTGCACCTTGGTATGAGTCGCTTGCGTAATCATCATAAAACTCCTTTTACTAGATCATAATTATCCCATACTCACTTCAATCTGACTATGCTAGGTATAAGCTCAAAGCATATCGACCCCGCCTGCACATATCTAGGAAACCCAATCTTTTAACCACCTAAACAACTCACCACCCCATTGCATGCCACTGCCGCAAGTGACAAAATCAACGCTCATTAATAATAAAAACACACCAAGGATTCATTATGAGCGACACCACCTTTTTAAGCGCCCAGCAACTTAGCCATGCAGTAGAAAAGGTGGTCGCCAGCCGCGGTTTTGAGGCTCTAGACCAAAAGGCTGCTGGTTTTCGTGCAGCCTTTGCAATGCAACACGGCCTAGCCAATAGTGACTTACTAGAAACTTCTCTAGCGGGGCTAGATGCTTCCTTAAGTGCACCTAAGGTGTTAGTGGAAAGCGCACAGAGCCTTATTTATGATGCCCGTGGTCAGCCCGCTTTAATACAGCTGGAAGAAGCCTTTGTCCATGCCTTAAAGGGTGGTATCCCAGAGATCCGCATTCATAAAACCGCCTGCGGCGCGTTTGCAGTGCCTGCTATTACCCACTACCTAGCCAAGCACGCAGGCGAAGAAGGCGCCAATACCCAAAACGTGTGTGTGTATTTTAATAACTTAGAAGGAGGGATGCGGCGTTTTGACCTTGCATCCCAAGGGCAGCTACTTGGCCTTTTACAGCCTAGAGAGCGAGATTTGGCATGGAACGAAGTGCGCATTACTATAGGCCCTGCCCCATCAGATTGTAAAACTGTGGCGGGCACAGCAGACATAGAAGCCTACCGCAGCCGCTGTGAAGAAAATGGCATAGGCATACGCACAACCTTGTGGAATCGCATACAAGAATTAGCCGCAGGTTAATTATGAGGCGCAACGAAAGGTTTGGCAAAGCTAAAGACATATTCACTAGCACCATGTAGCTGCAAGTATTCCAGCCTTTTTTTGCCTTCTTGTGCGGTAGGTGTTTGGCCCAGTAGCACCCACCAAAGTGCTTAAGCGTGTCGACTTGTTGCCATACACTCATATTCACCTGAACATTTGGATCTTCATTAATTCAGAGTCCATGGCGCCGCGCGCCAGTGCAATATTGATCTGGGCTAACTGATAGTGACTCATTAAGGCCTTGTAAGTTCTATAGTATTCGTAGTTAAACTAAAGTGGTTACCACCCATTTTTCCCACCGAATCTATACCTTGTTGGTCTATAGTGCCATTTTTATAAAGCGCATCATCAACATAAATACCGGTCACATCCAGTAATATCAGCTGGCCACCGGCAGGTAAGTCACTTACCCTTACCACTTCTCGTAAACGACATTCATAACGAACAGGAGCATTTTTCACAGATTTAGTTAACACTTGGGCGCTTTCGCAAGCCTCAACATTAGCAAAGCTAAATTCGCTCTCTTTAATACCTAGAGCAGCACTGGTGGCGTTCATTTGTTCTAACAACGCACTATTTACTATGTTCACCACACACTCCTTAGTTTCTAGAAGGTTTTGCAGGGTGTCTTTATTATTACCACTTCCTTGAGTGACTTGGGTATAAAGTAGCACCGGTGGATTGCAACTTGCCACAGTAAAGAAGGAGTAAGGCGCCAAATTATCCACCCCCTCTTTTGAGCGTGTGCTAATCCAAGCAATAGGTCTAGGAGTGATACCGCCAATTAAAAGCTGGTATTTTTGTTGTGCATCTAGCTGTGCTACGTCAAAAACCATGAGTAGTCCATCTCGTTATATTTGAGGCTAGGCCAAGCCTTAATGCAAAAACTAAAGTGCTAAATTAAGTAGTGCTAAATCTGCATCTGCATGATCACTGACCATGTGAGTCACTGTGCCTTCAAACATGCGTTCAGTTTGTTTGAAGTTATGTATCTTCGTGTCCATAAGGTGTGAAGGTACTACGTTTTGTAGTGACTTAGTCATGCTCTCTACTCGGCCTGGGTAGTTTATTTCCCAGTCTTGTAGCATGCCTTTGATGTGCTGGCGTTGTAAATTGTCTTGAGACCCGCATAAATTACAAGGAATAATGGGGTAGTGTTTAAGCTGAGCATATTGCGCAATATCTTGTTCACGGGCATAAGCCATGGGACGAATCACTGTATTTAATCCATCATCACTAAGCAAACGAGCTGGCATCGCTTTAAGTTTACCGCCATGAAACATGTTTAAAAATAACGTTTCTAATATATCATCGCGATGGTGCCCTAAGGCTATTTTGGTAATGCCTCGTTCTTGAGCAAAGCGATATAAAGTGCCCCGGCGCATGCGCGAGCATAAACCACAGGTAGTTTTACCTTCTTCGATCACTGCTTTGACTACGCTGTAAGTATCATGCTCAATAATATGAAAATCTGCACCCACTTGTGTGAGGTACTTAGGCAATATGTGCTCTGGAAAACCTGGTTGCTTTTGATCTAGATTAACGGCCAATATCTCAAAATCAATCGGTGCACTTTTTTGCAATTGCATCAATATATCAAGCATGGCATAGGAGTCTTTACCCCCAGACACACACACCATAACTTTGTCGCCCTGCTCTATCATGGCGTAGTCATCGATTGCACGGCCTACATCACGGCGCAGGCGCTTTTGTAGCTTTTGTTGACGTTTGGCATCATCTTGCACATTAGGTGGTGAATGAGTCACTGTAGTTACCACATCAAATCATCGGGAATAACAAAGTCTGCATAAGGGTCATCTTCTGGTGCCACTGCATTTGCAGCAGATTCAGCACGTATTATTACCGTGTCACTAGAGCGCTCTTCAATGCGCACAGCTACATTGGCTGGAACCACATAATAGGTCTCGTCTAAACCCACAATAACTAGGGATCCTCGGCTTAATGCAGCTTGCTGCATAGCGTCAACATACAGCTTTTTAATGACTTTTCCATCAACAAAATTATAGCTTACTTCACCACCAGTTAAATCTAAGCGACAACGCTCTACTATTTGCTTCACTTGGGCTACTACTGCGCGGTCTTGATGCTGTGCGTCACGCTGGGCGTTGAGTTCTTTGGAACGAATAGCTTGTGCCTTTTTTTCACTCAGTGCACGCTGGGCCGCTGTTTCACCCACATCAACACCTTTGCGCACATCTCGAGTTTGTTTCTTTTTAGCCTTTGTGGCTTGCTTAGATTGCTTTTCGTTGGCTAAACCGGCCTTTAGTAATTGATCTTGTAAACTGGCCATTATTGGCTTCCTTAAAAATAATAATATTAGCAGCGCGACTGATTGATGATGTTATCATAGCTAACTACGCGTGTTGCTTAATTAACGCCAAAAAGTCATCACCGTAGCGGTCTAATTTCTTTTCGCCCACACCATGAACATGGCTCATTTCCAGCAGCGTTTGTGGTTTAGCGTGAAGCATTTCCAGCAATGAAGAATCACTAAAAATAACATAGGGGGGCACCTTTTGGTCTTGAGCTAGGGCCATACGCAGCTCCCTGAGCAATTGCCATAAATCCATATCAGCATCATCTATTTGCAGCCTTGCTTTAGCTGCTTTTGGCGCTTTAATAGACACCTTACGATCAAGTCGAAGTTGTAATGAAGCCTCACCTTTAAGTAACGGCCTGCAAGGTGGTAATAGGCGTAACCCACCATAATTTTCTGGATCACTAGAGACTAAGCCAGAGGCTAAAAGCTGTCTATATACCGAGCGCCATTGTTTTTGATCAAGCTCTTGGCCCAGTGCAAAGGTGGATATTTTATCATGACCTGCAGCTTTAATTTTGTCGGTAGGTTTACCCATTAAAATATCTATTAAATGAGCTACACCATAGCGCTGACCACTACGAAAAACACACGATAATGCCTTACGAGCCACTTCTGTGCCATCAAAAGTTGCTACAGGTTCTAAACAGTTATCACAATTACCACAGCTACTTGAATAAGTTTCGTTAAAATAGCTTAAAATGGCTTGCCTTCGACATTGTGTTATTTCACACAGACCTAACATAGCGTCTAGTTTGGATTGCTCTGAACGCTTTATACCTGCGTCCATATCAGTTTGCTCAAGCCGCTGCCTAAGCCACATCACATCTTGCAGTCCATATACCATCCACGCATCGGCAGGTAGCCCATCACGACCAGCACGGCCAGTTTCTTGGTAATAAGACTCTATGCTTTTGGGTAGGTCTAGGTGTGCCACAAAACGCACGTTAGGTTTATCAATGCCCATACCAAAAGCAATGGTGGCTACCATGACTAAACCATCTTCATTGAGGAAACGATGTTGGTTTTGGGCTCGTTTTTCTGCCCCCAGGCCTGCATGATAAGGCAAAGCTGCAATGCCCTGCTCCATTAGCCAAAGGGCGGTTTCGTCTACCTTTTTGCGAGACATACAATACACTATGCCCGCATTGCCTTGATGCTGTGATTGCACGAAGTCTAATAACTGCTGTTTACCTTTTTGCTTTTGCATTATACGGTAACGAATATTGGGACGGTCAAAGCTACTGATGTATTGACGTGCATTACCCAACCCTAAACGTTTCACCATTTCTTGCTGAGTAGGCCGGTCTGCTGTGGCAGTCAGCGCCATACGCGGCACATGGGGGAAGTTTTGCTGTAAACACTCTAGCTGAAGGTATTCTGGCCTAAAGTCGTGACCCCATTGAGATACACAATGTGCTTCGTCAATAGCAAACAAGGCCAACTTACAAGACCACAATAAGTTCATACAAGCATCTGTCATCAAGCGTTCAGGAGAGATGTAAAGTAAGTCTAACTCGCCATTTAATGCTTGTTGCTCGATTTTTTTTTGTAGTTGCCAGTCGATACCTGAGTGCAATGCCTGCGCATTCACTCCCAGTTGCTGCATGGACGCAACCTGGTCTTGCATTAACGCGATCAAAGGAGAGATGACTATCCCTAAACCCTCCCTAAGCATTGCTGGAATCTGATAACAGATCGACTTTCCGCCCCCAGTGGGCATCAGCACTAATGCATCACCCCCGTCAATGACATGCTGAATTACATCCAGTTGTTGGCCACGAAAATGCTCATAGCCAAAGAGGCTGTGTAAAAGTTGTTGGGGAGTGTCTTTCATGGCGCGCATTATCCTCCAAGGTAGCCCAGCTGTCACCCTTATAAAGAACTTACTGGCTACTCTTGGACAAATAAGCCAATGAATTTATCTTACTGGGGCTTAAATGAAAATAGGCCTAAAATTTCATGGGAACACTTGTGTACACAAAGGCCTTAAATGACCGTATTACTCGAAAGCTTTGGCACTTAAAAATACAGCCCAATAGCTATGCTAAAGCTTTAGTTTATTAGCTGTTAATAGGTTCCATGAGTTACAATAGCTAATATTTAATGATCGAGTCACGCCACATGTCCATCTCTAACGACCCCTTAACCGATAGCCAAATTGACCAGTTAGACGCATACTTGTTGTCTGACAAAGTGCAAGAAGAAGCTTTAGATTACATTGCTCTTCACGGCTACCTATGTGCCTTAGCTATTAGCCCAGCTCCCATGCCTGAGCATGAGTGGCTGGAACAAGTAATGGCTGAAACACCCGTAAAAGAAGACGAAGCTGAACGCCAAGAAATGCTCAATTTAATACGTCAAGAGTATGCTTTTTTACGCGAGTGTTTGGAGTCTGATCAAGACATTGACCTTCCCTGTGATCTAACCTTAGAGCTAGACCAAGAAGATGACTGCTTACTTGAATACTGGGCTCAAGGCTTTATGGAACTGATATTTAGCCAGGAAGATGTTTGGTTTTCTGAACAAGAAGAAGACGTAGCTGAATGCTTACTACCCTTCATGTTGGCTGCTAAATTAGACGAAGATGCAGAGCTTGAAGAGCTGCGCCTTCAGCCAGAATTTTGCCAGCAACTATGTGAGCAAATTCCAGAATTACTACAAGATTTATATTTGTTGTTCCGCGTGCCCGCTGACAAACCTAAAGGTGGCTACGCTGGCAAGAAGGCTTCAGGGCCTAGCAAAAAACGCTAAAACTTAATAACCATTACCTAGTCGCTGTGCACTGTGAGCTTGCCTTTAGCTAGCAACCAGTGCTGATTACATAGCTTGGTAAGGGCGTTGTCTTGGTGGCAAGACAACAATATGCCTGTGCCTTTTTGGTGTAAGTCTTGCAACATGACTTCTATACGTTCCACAGACGCATGATCTAAGTTACTTGTGGGTTCATCAAGTAAAACCAACGCTGGGTCTAGTACTAAGGCTCTGGCCAATGCCAAACGCTGCCTTTCCCCACCAGAAAGTAAATGCGCCTGACGCTCTTGAAGATGATCCAAACCTGCCCATGCTAGAGCATCATCTACTTTCTCTGGGTTTTTCTCGCGCCTTAGTCGCAGCCCATATTCCACATTACTACGCACGTCCATATCAAATAGGTAGGTGTTTTGATGTAGGTAAATAACCGCTTGCTGACGTAAGGTTTCCCCCTGAGTAGGAATGCACCTCACTTGGCCTGAAGTTGGTTTTTGCAGACCCGCCATGATCTTCATCAAGGTAGATTTACCAGCACCATTAGGACCATGAAGGTGCACAGCATCTGTAGTAATGAGTTGTAATTCATCGATGACAAACAATTCTTGTTCGCCATATTTTTGATAAATATGATCTAGTTCTAAGCGCATTATGTTCCGTGTCTCAATACTCTACTGTGACTTTGCATCCAGCCTAAACTCACGTTTAGCACCAGCGCTAGCACTAACAGCACAATACCAAGCGCAACACCTTGTACAAATTCACCTTTACCCGTTTCTAAGGCAATGGCAGTAGTGATGTTACGTGTGTGATGGAGTATGTTGCCACCCACCATCATGGCACTGCCCACTTCAGCAATAATACGCCCAAAAGCTGTTACTAGGGCTGCAAGTAGCGCAAACCTCACTTCAAACAATAGCGTAAAAAATGCTTGCAATGGGCTTGCACCCAAGGTTTTTGCTGTCTCTAATACACGGTAATCTGCTGCTTGAAAGGCACTTAAACTCATAGCGACCAATAGCGGAAAACACAATAGTATTTGCCCAATAATCATCGCTGGTCGAGTAAATAAAAGCTGCAAATCTCCAAGCGGACCTGCGCGTGACAAGAGCATATAAAGCACTAGGCCAACTACTACTGTTGGCACAGCTAAGAGGCTATTGAATAAACTAATGATCACCCAGCGACCAGGAAAACGAAAGTAAGCCAAAACAAAACCTAAAGTAAGTGCAGGTAATAAAGCAATCAATAAGGCGCTTGCAGAAACTCCAAAAGACACACCAACAATACTCCAAAGCTGCGGGTCTCCACTTAAAAGTGCGGCTATTGCAGCACTAAATGTACTCCATAGATCATTCATAAAATAGGCTGATTGGCAGACGGAATAAATAACACCTCACCATTGATACGAAATGCACCAATCAACTCTTGACCTGCCCCGCTCACCAACCATTGAGCAAAGTCTCTGGCTGAATCAACGTTTACATGGGGATGGCGCTTAGGGTTAACTAAGATCACCTGATATGGGTTGATTAATCTTGGGTCACTATCAAGCGCTAAGCGCAATTGAAGTTTATTCTTTAAGGCTAACCAAGTGCCACGGTCAGTTAGAGTGTAGGCGTTCATTTCTGATGCCATGTGTAAACTATGACCCATGCCACGACCCGATTCGAGATAACCATCAAAAGCTGGTGACTGACCAAGGTGCCTCCATAATTGTAATTCTTTTTTATGGGTTCCTGAGTCATCACCTCGAGATATAAAACGCTGATTTGACTCCATAATGAGCGTTAACCCTTCAATCACTGTTTGGGCGTGACTCACACTTGCTGGATCTTTTTTAGGACCTACGAGCACAAAGTCGTTATACATCACGCTTAAAGGTTCAATTCCAAAATCTTGATCGACAAAATGAGCTTCTGCTAAGGGCGCGTGTGTCATGACTATATCAACATCCCCATTTTCACCCATTTTTAAGGCTTTACCTGTGCCCACAGAGATCACTTGAACTTGGGTATCACTAACTTTTTCATACTGGAGAACTAAATAGTCTAATAAACCAGAATTATAGGTGCTGGTTGTAGTGGCAAAGCGAATACTATCCGCCCATGAAATACCGCTTAAGAAGATAAACCCCATGGCTAATACTGTGCGCGTTAGCCGCAAATGAAAATATTTCATGGCATGTTATTTAATGGTGGGAAGGTCGTAGGTAACGCAGCCATTTTGTCCACGTTGGCGTAAAAAATGGTCCATTATTGTTAACGCCATCATAGCTTCAGCAATAGGTGTGGCACGAATACCAACACACGGGTCATGACGGCCTTTGGTAATCACTTCTACTGAGTCTCCATGAAGGTCTATGGACTGCCCAGGTATATGTAGGCTGGAGGTAGGTTTAAGAGCGATACGAGCAATAATATCCTGTCCACTACTTATGCCACCTAAAATACCACCTGCATGGTTGGATAAAAATCCAACAGGAGTCATTTCATCACGGTGTTCTGTACCACGCTGGGTAACTACTTCAAAACCGTCACCTATCTCAACACCCTTTACAGCATTAATACTCATCAAACCATGTGCTAACTCGGCATCTAAACGATCAAATACGGGCTCTCCAATGCCTGCTGCTACGCCTGTAGCAACCACAGTCACTTGAGCCCCTATAGAATCACCAGATTTTCGTAACGCATCCATGAATTTTTCTAGCTCTTCTACTTTATCAGCTTGGCCACAGAAAAATGGGTTGTCATTGACAATACTAGGGTCTGAACAATCTAGCTTAATGGGGCCTAATTGTGACAAGTAGCCAGTAATAGCAATGCCCTGGCCTGCCAAAAATTTCTTTGCAATTGCACCTGCTGCTACACGCATAGCGGTTTCACGTGCTGAAGATCGACCACCACCACGATAATCTCGTAAGCCATATTTGTGCATGTAGGTATAGTCAGCATGCGCAGGGCGAAATTGGTCTTTTATGTTGCCATAATCTTTCGAGCGTTGATCTGTATTTTCAATCAGCAAGCCAATAGGAGTGCCTGTTGTTCGACCTTCAAATATACCTGATAAAATACGCACCTGATCAGCTTCACGGCGCTGAGTAGTATGGCGTGAAGATCCAGGCTTACGTCGATCTAAATCAATTTGTAAGTCAGCTTCACTTAGCTCAATGCCAGCTGGACAGCCATCGATTGTAGCGCCTAGTGCTGGACCATGGCTTTCACCAAAAGTAGTGACCGTAAACAACTTACCAAAGGTATTACCCGACATGAATTTTCACTCTAAAATTTTTCAAATTAAATTATAGCTGGTTAGTACACCAAGCAGCAAACAATCACCTTATAAACGTGACCGATACCATGCATTAAACCTAGGCTGATACTCTCTACACTGGGCTCCAGTAAGGCAGAAAACACCATTTCCTCCTTCATGTAACTCAAGCCACATAAACGGCACGTCAGGTAAGGCATCTTGCAGCGCTACTTCGCTATTACCCACTTCTATAACTATAAGGCTGTCTTGTGAAAGCCAGTCAGAGGCTTCTACCAACATTTTTGCAGTGAGATCCAAACCATCATCACCTGAAACTAGAGCTAATTTTGGTTCATGTGAAAACTCAGCTGGCATATCTTCATAGTCATTCAAATCAACATAAGGTGGATTACTCACTATCAGATCATAAGTTTTAGTAGGCAAGCCAGCAAACAAGTTGGAATCAAACACCCGTACTTGATCACCCACATCATGATGGTCTATATTTTTTTGACTTAAGTGTATGGCCGCTGGTTCTATATCAGCCATGTCTACCTGCTCAATACCCATATGCAAAGCCATAGCTATGCCTATACAACCGCTGCCACAACAAAGGTCTAAAGCTGTTTTTGGGGTGTCTTTTATAAAAGGAGAAAAATGTCTACCAATCAATTCTGCTATTGGAGAGCGAGGAATAATAACTCCTGGGGTTACCTTAAAAGGTATGCCAGCAAACCAAGTTTCACCTAACAAATAAGGCAAAGGCAATCGTTGCTGAATACGTGCAGCCAACCACTGCTCTATTTGTGCTAGCTGTTGGCCAGTTAATACTTTGTTTAACTCATCCTTTTGCGTATCTAATGACATACCACAGGCGCCAAGAACCAAAAAAACAGCTTCATCCCAAGCGTTATCTGTGCCGTGCCCGAAATGGACTTGAGCTTCAATGAGTGCCGATTGAGCTGTTTCAATTGCGTGTGAGAGTGTAGTGGTCATGACATTTTTTATAAGAATATTTTGATGTGTGCATTGTAAGCTAAGCCTTGTCCCGATACCATATTGGCATGAGTAGAAACTACTGTTAATAAAGCATGAGCATACCTCCAGAGCCAGATTCAAAAGATATTTCAAAAGCACAAGACCAAAGCGTCGAATATAGTACTGATTTTGGTACTGCATTTGGAAAAGCTTCGCCATTAAAAAAAACTGGGCGCCAAACTAAACCTGGCTCAAAAACTCCTGATCCTTTGAGTACAGCTACCAGACGCGCTGCTGCTATTGAGCAAGTAAGAGAAAAAGCTGCACTTGGCGAGCAAGGCTTTGAGATGCTTGAATCAGAGCAAAGTATTACATACTCTCGAGTGGGACTTGACAGTGGTAGCTTGCGAAGGCTTAGCAATGGACATATGCGCCCTACCCTTACTCTTGATCTACATGGCTATAGAATAGATGATGCAAGGGATTCAGTATGGAATGCAGTGAAGCATGGGCAAAGTGAGGGGGACCGATGTTTGCTCATTGTCCATGGCAAAGCGGGTGCTGGCTATAAAGATGAGCACGGTAGCGTTAGAGGCGCAGGCCAAGCTTTAATAAAGTCTCATGTAAACCACTGGTTACAGCAATTAGATGCTGTTTTGGCATTTACCTCTGCCTTACCAAAAGATGGTGGCACTGGTGCACTTTATGTATTACTTAAAAAGAAAACAAAAAGAGCGTAATATAGAAGCTTAAGCCTTTACCTTAAGCACGGCTTCAAGTATTGTGCGCGTAAAAATAATCTGTGTTTTGTTATATCAATTCATAATGCAGTAAAACCATTATCAATGAGAAGGTCCATGGAAAAAGCATACGAAGATATTCTTGCCAGTATTGGCGAAGACATAAACCGCCCTGGCTTAAAGGATACCCCTAAAAGGGCTGCTAAAGCCTTTAAATTTCTCAATAATGGCTACGAAAAAAATCTTGACGAAGTCATTAATGGTGCACTATTTCCATCCGATAATGAGGAGATGGTGATCGTAAAAGACATAGAATTATATTCTTTGTGCGAGCATCACCTATTGCCATTTATTGGCAAATGCCATGTTGCTTACCTGCCTTCAGGAAAAGTGCTTGGATTATCCAAAGTTGCACGTATTGTTGACATGTTCGCTCGACGTTTGCAAATTCAAGAAAACATGACCAAACAAATTGCCGACACTATTATGGAAGTTACTCAAGCTAAAGGTGTAGGCGTTGTAATTGAAGCAAAACATATGTGTATGATGATGCGCGGCGTGCAAAAACAGAACGCCAGTATGAAAACTTCAGTACTGCTTGGCAAATTACGTGAAGACGCTCGTACCAGAGCAGAGTTTTTAACCCTTATTAAAGATTAATTAACAGTACCAAAAAAAGACGTTAAATCTTACGGCTAGACTGCAACGCTTCAAGTGCTGCAGTTCTGCCTATTTCTATCATTTCTTTGGCTCGATAGAGTTCAAAAAAACTACATACATCCCGATTTATTCGCACTTCAACGTCTGGTTCGAAACCCGCCATTTTGTACTTCGTCATAGTTGCTTGCATGGTTTCAAAGCACTGGATAAGCATTTCCATTTTATTCCATTGCAAATGACTACGCTCACTCTTAGTGGATTTATGATGAGGTAACTCTGGGGTATCTTCAAACTGCGATCTAACTAACTGCTGTCTGGTTATGGCGTGTGATTCATCTACATTGATATTCAAATTGACGGCGATAATTAGATCAGCCTGATCTGCAACTGTGGGCATTATTGGCACTGGGTTTAATAAGCCCCCATCCACCAAAAAACGATCATCCTGTGTCACGGGCATAATCAAACCTGGCACGGCAACACTAGCTCGTATTGCGTCCATTAGTTTGCCAGACTGAAACCATACTTCTTTTTGTTTTACCAAGTCTGTTGCCACTGCCGTGTAAGGCATTGGTAAATCTTCAATCAGCTGGTCACCTACAAATTCTTCTAAAATGGTATAGGCTTTTTCGCCACGGATGGCTCCCATGGATAATAACGACATGTCGACTAAACGAAATACGTCAAAACGTGATAAGCCAGTAACCCATTCAGTAAATAAAGGTAACTTTCCAGCAGCATACATGCCGCCCACCACAGCTCCCATAGAACATCCTGAGATGCTGATAATGTCAAAGCCTTGTTCTTTTAATACTTGAATCACGCCAATGTGCGCGTTACCTCGAGCACCACCACTACCTAATACAAGTGCAACAGTAGGCATAGTTTATTGTCCTTTACTATTACTTTTCTTGGATTACATCAAGATGTAAATACACTTTTTTATTACCACGCTGTGTACTGTAGAGCGCGTAATAATAAACCCCATCTAAAGCGTCTTTTTTAAGCGCTGCATATGATTGCTGTGTATTTAAACCATATAAGCGCGATTCACCAAATACTTTATTAGCCCACTGATTACTAGACCCACATGTGCGACCATGACACTGATACATCACTTGAGTATCTTGTGTTTTGAGTTCATCTAAGGCGATGTTGTGGGCGATTTTGGCGCTCAACCCAGGAAGCATTTCCCAAGTGTAACTTGTTAGGTTTCCAGACAAAAATAAGTTGTATTCAGCACCAATTTCACCATTAACCTTACGCATGGCGCTTATTGGAAGTGTGTAGTAAGGCACACTGCGCTGTATTTTTTCGATTAATGGGCTTTGCTTTGTTAAAGCTAGGGGTGCCTCTGCTAGAGCTACTTGAGATATGAAACAAACAAAAATACAACTCATTAGCACACGAACGTTAACGGTTATACGAGAAGCTATTGTCATATTATTTTCTCTTCATGGGTGAAATATAAGTGCTCACTTAAGGCGTTGTGCCAAAAGGGTCACTGAAGTCTGAGTCTTTGAGGCGCTAGACTAAATTTAAACGTGTGTCACCCAGACGAATAAGCAACCATCTTACTCATTTGGAGCTTGTGAGTGATCCTCTTTGTGAGGCATACCTTCAGCTTCTGGCCAATCATTAAATGGAAACGGCTTACTTTGCGTTTGATAAGACAAAAATCGATAGCTATGGTGAATAAAGCGCCCTAAGCTATTACTAAATTTCAGTATTGCTATATGGCTAGATTCATTAAACAAGCGATACAAAAACTGAACGACAATTAATAACACTAAAACTGACGCTGCAACTTCTAACAACACTAAATGCAATAGCATAAAGACTAGACGCAGCCAAAACTCTTCTGAGGTCAGGTTGTTTTTAAAAGCTTGCATAGCGTTTACTCCATTAAATTATATGCGCTAACCTAAAAGGTCATAGGCAGCTTAAACGTACTTTAATTAAGATAGGGGCATGCACCGGCATTTCAAGGGCTTAGCTGCGTTTTAGCACAAATTCAACATCTGAGTTTTGATCCCGAGACATGAGGGCTTGAGCCACACTTGAAACATCTGCACCTTCATAAACCAATGCATAAAGACCATCTACTAAGGGCATATTCACCTGTAGTTGATCCGCTTTTTTCTTTACTATAGCAAGGGTATTTACACCCTCAGCTACTTCACCTAATTCAGCCACAGCTGCTTCTAGGTCTTTACCTTGGCCCAACGCATAGCCTACACGATAGTTTCTACTCAGTGGAGACATGCAAGTAACAATGAGATCACCTACTCCAGATAAGCCTAGGAAAGTCATAGGGTTAGCTCCCATATGCACCGCTAAACGGCTCATTTCAGCTAAGCTGCGAGTTAATAACATACTGCGTGTATTTTCGCCCAAACCAAGTGCTGCGCTTAGGCCTGCAGCAATAGCGTAGATGTTTTTAAGTGCACCACCAAGTTCTGTGCCATAGCGATCATTGCTAGCGTATACACGAAAAAAACTACATTGCAGGATCGCTTGTACTTGCTCACGTAACCCTTCACTATCACTGGCAATCACAGTGCCAGTTAATTGTTTAGCCGCTACTTCTTTCGCCAAATTAGGCCCACTAATTACACCTACACAATTATCAGGAAAACAACTTTCAAGCACCTGGCTCATCAATAAAAAACTGTCTGACTCTATGCCTTTGGCCGTAGTAACAAGATATTGTTTTGGATTGATATAGGTTTTAGATTGCTCCAACAAACCCCTAAAGGCTTTACTGGGTATGGAAAAGATAACGGTGTCTGCATCACTAATACATAAGCTCAAATCAGTGACAATTTCTAGATCTTCATGTAGCTTTAGTCCCGGCACATAACGTGAATTAACCCTTGTTAAGCGCATTTGTTGAGCTAATGCTTCATCTCGCAGCCATAAACGCACAGGAAAACCATTATGTGAAACGATGTTAGCTAATACTGTGCCAAAACTACCACCACCAATCACTGCCACTCTATGTTTAAGGTTCATGAAAATCCTATTACACTAGTAGTTCGCTAGGCGTGGGTTCGCAGTCTAGACGCTTACCCAGCATCACCTCTAGATCAGGCATAATAAACGCATCATCTTCAGAAGCAAAGCTGATGGATATACCTGAAGCGCCTGCTCGCCCTGTGCGCCCGATACGATGCACGTAATCTTCAAGCTCTTCTGGTAAATCATAGTTAAACACATGACTTACGCCATCTACATGGATACCTCGGCCAGCAACATCAGTAGCAACTAATATAGGCGTTTCGCCACTGCGAAAGCGTTCCAAGGTTTTCACCCGCTTAGCTTGCGCCACTTCGCCTGACAAAAGTGCACTTTTAATGCCATCTTTTTGTAACTTTTCTGCTAGATCTCGAGTGATATGACGTCGGTTAGCAAACACAATGGCTCGCTCTACACCCATTGTTTTTAAACAATTGAGCAATACTTTATATTTATCTGCTCGGGCTACTGAATAAAATCGTTGATCTACGCTGGCAGAAGCAAGCTCATCAGACTCTATTTCCACATGTACTGGCTCAAATGTCCACTGCTCTGCCAAACGCAATATCTGCTCACTAAAAGTAGCGCTAAACAATAAAGTTTGACGGTCTTCTTTTTTAGGTGTTTGACGAATGATAGAGCGTACATCGGGAATAAATCCCATACTTAGCATACGGTCCGCTTCATCCAATACTACCACTTCAACCTCTCTTAGATTGACGTGCCCTCTGCGACAAAAATCTAATAGTCTGCCAGGGGTGGCCACCATAATATCTACATGCTGCTTTTTTAATTGCTTTTGCTGGCCTTCAAAATCCATACCGCCCACAAGCTGCTGTACGTTAACGTCACAAAAGCGCGTAAGATCTTCGGCATCACTGGCAATTTGCATAACTAGCTCACGCGTAGGCGCTACAATTAGGGCTCTTGGGGTGCCTAATCGACGCGGACCGCTGATAGGGAAATCTAAAAAGTCAGTGATAATGCTCAGCAAAAATGCCGCTGTTTTACCAGAGCCAGTTTGTGCTTTACCAGTGATGTCTTTTCCGGCCAAAGATTCTGGCAGCGTTAGAGCTTGTATAGGGCTGCAATACTCATATCCCAAAGCAGCAACCCCTTGCATCACCTGATCAGGTAAATCCAAATCATGAAACCTAGTTTTGCCTTCTTCTTGTGCAACGACAAATTCGTCTAATGACCAGGCTTGGTCAGTGATATTTGAATCATTTGATTTCAAAATTATGTTCCATTGAGACGTATTTATGCCTCATTAAGATAAATTACAACGAAGCAGTATAGAGCGTTTAATGGCATTACACAAAACAGCTTTTGTTGTGCGTTTCGATCATCAACCAAATCTTCGTTCATAGGGTGGTAAAGATTGTAATAGCTGCTGACCATACCGCTTGCTAACGATACGTTTATCCAAAATAGTAATACGGCCTTGATCATCCTCTTTACGCAATAAACGCCCCGTGGCCTGCACCAATCTAACACTTGCTTCAGGTACTGACAGCTCGGCAAAGCTATTACCACCAGATTTTTCTATCCATTCGGCTAAAGCTGATGGCACTGGGCGATCTGGCACAGTAAAGGGCAACCGAGTAATCACCACATGCGTTAAATAGTTACCCGGCAAATCAATACCTTCTGCAAAACTTGCTAGACCAAACAATACACTGCCGTCACCTTCATCGATACGTTGTTTATGTTGATCCAATAACCGTTGCTTAGAGGACTCTCCTTGTTGCAAGATCAAGTCTTGCCATAGGTCCCCCATGCCTTCAAATACCAATTGCATCACACGTTTGGAAGTAAATAATACCAGGCTGGCTTCATCTTGATTAAGTTGCGCTTTAAGACCCACAATAAGGTCATCGACAAATACCGCTTCTGGGCCTGGTTCTATGGCTTCTTTAGGGACACATATATGAGATTTGGCAAAATCAAAAGGACTGGCTACAGCTAACATAGCACTGCGCGGGTTTAAACCTGCATGAGTAATTAACCGGTCAAATCGCCCTAGCGCTGTTAATGTTGCAGAAGTGAGTAAGGCACCATAACAACGAGTCCATAAATTTTCTTGCAAAAGGTCGGCCGCCATTATTGGGCTTGCTGACATTTCTAAGTCGACTCTCTCTGGCGTTTGCCAATGATGCAACCACCTAGCCATCGGCACCTCTCCCTCTTTATCTACTTTAGCATAGGCTTGAAAAAGGCTTAATTGTTGTTCTGAGTTTTGCTGCAATACACCAAAAGCGGCCAGATAATTTTCAGCCTGATCTTTTGGTAGACCATTTTGATCGCCTTTGACCACATCATCCATCAAACTATGCAAGGCGCCTAAGTCTCTAGCCAAACGTGCACTACTAACAGCCATATCATGAGTAATTTGAACTAATTCAGCAGGTACCACACCTTGAGAAAAGCGATAAGTTTCTTGTTTTTGGTAACCATCTTCAGGCCTAAAAGCGGATTGATCCAAAAACTGTTCTAACGTAACAAGTTGGGTTTCAAGCCCTTGCACATGATCTTGAATCTGTACACATAACTGTGCACCCTTACCTGCGCCTTGCCATTCCTTTAAAAATTTCTTTAAACCGGATCTTGTTTGCCCATACCAACGACTTAGTTGACGAATGCCTTGCTGGTGAGTGAACTGTTTTAGGGTTTTATCAGCTAAATGATGGCCTTCATCAAAGATATAAATCGTATCCTGTGGTGCTGGTAAAATAGCACCTCCGCCCAAAGCTAAATCGGCAAGCACTAAGTCATGATTAGTCACAATGCAATCGGCTTGTTCTAGGCCATCTCTAGCCTTGAAGAATGGGCATTGACTAAAATGGCTACAACGACGATTAGTACAGCCCTTATGATCCGTAGTAATCGGCCGCCAATGATCTTCAGACAAAGGCTCTTTCCAAGCATCCCTATCACCATCCCACTGATTTCCACCTAATTGCACCACCATGTCTTTATAAAGCGCCTGCTGATGCACATCAAGCTTGAGTGCTAGCTCATCTTCAAAGAGGGCTTGGGTAGGGTCGATGGAGGCATTTTGAGATAATGCCTGGTCCAGCCTGGATACACACAGATAACGGCGGCGACCTTTAGCTAGACGAAAATCAAAATCATAACCTCCATGCTTTTTAAGCGCTGGCAGGTCTTTTTGTATAATCTGCTCTTGCAAGGCGATAGTAGCCGTAGAAATAACTAATTTTTTATCCAGTGCTTTGGCTATAGGTAAACAAGCCACCATATATGCCAATGTTTTTCCCGTACCTGTGCCTGCCTCTACCAAACATACTGGGTTATCATCACTACGATTACCCTCAACATCTGCTTTGATTGACAAAAAATGGTTAGCAACTGTTGCGATCATTTGCTTTTGACCCCAACGAGGCTTTAGCTCCAGCTGCTTAACCAACTGACGATAAAGTTGTTGAATATCTTGTTTTACATTTGCTGAATCAGACACGTTGCAAGTTCTCAGTTAGCATCAAATAATCGGTCATCAGAGTACACCATTTCAGCCACAAAATCAGATACAAAATAGGTCAAAAAAAATAAACCTTGCCAGAAGCAATATTACTGGTATTATATACAGTAACTGTACAAACAACCAGCACATTAACCCAAGTGTTAGAAGGACGTAATATGATCAAGTTGACCCCACGACAAGACCAAGTGCTCGACTGTATCCGTAACTACATCATCGACACAGGCTATCCGCCAACACGTGCGGAAATTGCCAAAGAGCTTGGCTTTAAGTCGCCCAATGCTGCAGAAGAACACATCAAAGCACTGGCCCGTAAAGGCGCTATAGAAATCATTCCAGGTGCTTCTCGCGGTATACGCATCCCCGATATGCATGAGGTTGATTTAGGTCTACCTATCATAGGTATGGTTGCAGCAGGTAGCCCTTTACTTGCACAAGAGCATATTAGTGATTATTGCGCTATTCCTGAAAACTTATTTTATCCTAAAGCAGATTACCTACTTAAAGTAAGCGGTATGTCGATGAAAGATATTGGCATTTATGATGGTGATTTATTAGCGGTACACAAAACAGACCAAGCCAGAAATGGTCAAGTGGTAGTGGCACGCCTTAATGACGAAGTGACTGTGAAACGTTTCCAACGCAATGGCAATAATGTACAGCTGATAGCAGAAAATCCAGATTTTTCTCCTATCGAAGTAGACTTAACGCAAGAACACTTAAGCATTGAAGGCCTGAGTGTAGGTGTGATTCGCCGCGGTAACTAAACCTAACTCAGGAGCACTAAAATGTTTCAACAACAGCACCAGCTCAACACAAACATTGAAGGTATTTTGGCAGAACATCAACTTGATTTGTGGGCTCAAGAAGAAAGCGAACAAACGCAAGATCTTAGTAGTATTACTGAAATCATCATGCGTGGTGAAGCTTGGAATAATGTACAAACATTACTACCTTTAATGGCTCAGCTTAGCCATGACCAACGCTGGTTAGCTTGGGTTGCACCACCTCAGTTATTACCTAAAGCTCAATTAATAGCTGCAGGTTTTGACCTAAATAAAATTATCTTATTAAAGCCAGATGCCCAACATGACACTTTAAGTTTAGCCCGCCAAGCTCTAAAAAGTGGCACGTGTCATGCTGTTATTAGCTGGTTTGGAACGCTTGAAGACAAGCAGCTAAGCGGACTAGCACAAGCAGCAGAAATAGGTAATAGCCGCGCTTTTTTGATCAAGCACCAATAAAATAGGCATTTAGATTGGCTCTAACACCTCATCACTAAAAGGTCATGTTCGTCTCAAAAAACTGCTGTAACAATTTGTGAGTAATATGAGGGTCTGCACTACCTGCTAGCTCACGAATGGAGTGCATTGCAAATGTGGGCACTCCTAAATCTAGCGTTCGCACACCCAATTGAGCTGCTGTAATTGGCCCAATAGTACTACCACAACCCATATCACTGCGCACAACAAAAGTTTGAATTGGTACGTCTACCTGTGCAGCTAACTCTTTCACCATGGCACTGGTAATCGCATTAGTGGCGTAACGCTGATTTGCGTTAACCTTAATTACAGGGCCTTGATTAAGTTTTGGGCCGTGTTGGTCATCGTGCTTGCTGGGAAAATTGGGGTGGACCCCATGTGCATTATCGGCAGATATAAAGGTTGATGCATCTAACACCTGATGCAGCAATTCTGGCCTGGGATAGATTCTTTGTAACACTGACATTAAGAAAGCACCCTGAGCGCCCTCTGCTGATTGGCTACCCACTTCTTCATGGTCATTACAAATTAACAACATGCCCTGATCTGTATTAGCAGCAAGCATAGCAGTTAAACCCATGTAACAACTTAATAGATTGTCCAGCCTGGCAGCTGCTAAAAACTCCTGCTTTAACCCTACTAAAGCAGGTGCTTGTACGTCATAGAAACTTAGTTCGTAATCAATGACCTCATCAACTTCAATACCATCTTTTCTTAGCTCCTTTGCAAGTGTAGCGCGTAAATTAAAATCATCACCTAGCGCTTGACCCAAAAGCACTGGCAAATCTGTTTGTGGATTAACACTATGGCCCTTATTAGCTTCTCGGTCTAAATGTATAGCTAAGCTTGGAATACAAGCCACAGGGCGCTTAAAGTCTATTAGATGGCTTATTAACTGACCACTTACATCACGACTAACTACCCTGCCGGCCAAAGATAGGTCACGGTCAAACCAAGGATGCAATAATGCTCCACCGTAAACCTCCACACCTAGTTGATGATAGCCTTTAGATTGTAGTTCAGGATTAGGCTTGACCTTTAAACACGGACTATCCGTATGAGCGCCTATCATATGCATTCTTTGCAATGCACCTTGCTTGGGCAACTGGAAAGCGATTATGGTTGAGTCGTTCTTAGTGATGTAATAACAACCACCGGGCACCAAATCCCAATGGCCTGCCATATCAAGAGCATTGTAGCCCGCTGCACTTAGCTTGCTTATTATTGAAGCTACTGCATGAAATGGAGTAGGTGAATGAGTAATGAAATCCATTAACCCATTAAGGTAAGCTTGTTGTGACATTGGCATTGATTCCATTGTTGCAAAGATTGAATTTTGACACATTCTGCGCGCAACCGTAACGATTGCGTAAAGCATTGTTTAATTTACCCTAGATTCCCTCAAGAGGTTTGAAAAATCAACTTGAATCAAGCTAAGATAGCTTGCAAGTATTTTTTGACCTACATTCCACTGCCTATTAAAAGACTAGAATGATACACATGAACTTTAATACTAATAAAATCTCTTCACTTAATGTTTTTTTGAGTAAGTATTTACGCCGCACTTTATCTACTGCACTGCTTGCTGCGAGCCTTATGGTTTTGCCATATGCGACTGCAAACACACAAGTAGTGAATGGCAGCATTGAGTTTACAAAAGAATACGGATTATTAACGCAAGAAATTTTACAATTGTTAGATAAAGAACACTATCAAAATAGAACCCTTAATGACCAATTTTCTAGTGATGTATACGCCAATTATTTAAAAGCTTTAGACCCTCAGCATAGCTACCTTAGTGCCGCAGACCTGGTACCTTTTAACGACCTCAGTACTGAGCTTGATGACTTGTTAGCACAAGGCAATTTAGATGCAATGGGACAGCTATATAGCTTATTACAAAAAAGACGCCTAGCATTTATCGATTATAGCTTAGCTACACTGGCCCAAGATGAAGCCATGTTTAATTTTGACCTTGTAGAAGGCATTCGAACATCACCATATGATGAGCCTAGGCTAGACGACCTATCGTCTATCAAAGACCTTTGGCGTCGACAGTTAAAAAATGAATTTATTAACGGGCAGCTAAACGAGGAAACGCCTGAAGATATCAAAAAACGCCTCACAAAACGTTATACCAATCTACGTAAACGAGTCTCACAAGTAGAACTTAAAGACGCTTACCAAAGTGTTATTAATAGCATTACTACCGTTATTGATCCCCATACAAGCTATCTCTCGCCGCGTGGGCTTGAAGATTTCAACATTGACATGAGTTTATCTTTAGAGGGCATTGGTGCTGTATTACAAAGTGAAGATGATTATACAAAAGTCGTGCGCATCGTCGTAGGTGGCCCAGCAGATAAAGCTGGACAGCTTAAGGCGTCTGACTATATCGTTGGTGTCGCTCAAGATGGTGAAGAAATTCAAGATATATTGGGTTGGCGCTTGGATGACGTGGTGGGTCAAATTAGAGGCCCTAAAGACTCTTTAGTTACGTTACAAATCATTCCAGGTGCTGACTTGCAGCAGCCAAAAAAGACAATTCAAATACGCCGTAATAAAGTAGCACTAGAAGATCAAGCTGCTAAAAAATCAATCATTGAATTAGAAACTGACCAAGGCGCTCTTAAGTTTGGTGTCATCACCTTACCAACCTTTTATATGGATTTTGCTGCTGCACAAAGTGGCGATCCCAATTACCGTAGCACCACTCGTGACGTCTATAACCTTATCGAAGAGCTTAAAGAAGAAGCAGTAAACGGCATTATTATTGACTTGCGTAACAATGGAGGTGGTTCTTTACGAGAAGCCAATCAATTAACGGGATTGTTCATTGAAACAGGAACCACAGTACAAGTTCGTTATGCTGATGGAACCATAGAAAAGCAAATAGATCGTAATCCTTTCTTAGCCTACACTGGCCCAGTTGTGGTATTAGTTAACCGTTACAGCGCTTCAGCATCAGAAATTTTTGCAGCGGCTATGCAAGATTACAAACGCGCTTTAGTAGTAGGCACTCAAACCTATGGTAAAGGCACTGTTCAAACATTTTCTGATCTTTCAAGCGGGAAAATAAAATTCACTCAAGCCAAATTTTACCGCGTGTCAGGAGCGAGTACACAGCACAAAGGGGTAGTTCCTGATGTTATTCTACCAAGTTTAGATAACCCAGAAAAAGTGGGTGAAAGCACCCAAGACCATGCATTGCAATGGGATCAAGTTAAGTCAGTTAGTCACAAAACTTATTTTGCACTGGACGTAATTACCCCATATCTACAAGCCCAACAAGACAAACGCAATAAAGAAAGTAACGATTGGCAGTATATCTTAGCTGTAGCAGAACATGAAAAAAACAGGCCAGACCAGATTAGCCTCAACTCTGTTGAGCGCCAAAAGTACTGGCAAGAACAACAAGATTGGTATTTAGGACATATCAATAAATTGCGCTTAAGCCACAATTTAGAACCTGTTACAGACGTACAAGATCATGAGTTTGATTATGAAGACGCACAAAACGACCCCCATGTGCTTGCAGGGGGCCAGGTAATTGCGGATTGGATTCATCTGGCACAATAACTGGAGGCTAGCTAGATAAGCTCCATCATTGGCTCATTCAGGGCCGATAGCTGCTCTCTTAGTTCTAAAATATGTTCCCCCCAATAGCGCTCTGTATTAAACCAAGGGAAGCTATGGGGAAAGGCTGGGTCCTCCCAGCGCCTTGCCAACCATGCCGCATAATACATCATTCGTAAAGTACGCAGCGGCTCAATCAATGCCAGTTCTTTGGGCTTAAAGTCGTAGAATTCATTATAACCCTCCACAATCTCAGACAATTGCACTCTTTGTCGATCACGATCGCCTGAAAGTAACATCCATATATCTTGAATAGCCGGCGCCATTCGTGAATCATCAAAGTCGACAATATTTGGAGCATCGTTGCGCCACAACAAGTTACCGCCGTGGCAATCGCCATGCACACGAATGTAGTTCACACCATCAGTATGTGCAAAAGCTTGATCAATCAGAGCCAGTAAATCAGTTGTTAAGCTGTCGTATGCCGCTTTTAAAGATGGAGGAATAAAGTATTCACTCACAAAGGCCACACTATCATGACCAAAGGTTTGAGGGTTTATAGATGGTCTATGTTGATAGGGTTCTACCGCTCCAAGAGCATGAATACGCCCTAACAATCTGCCCATTGTATAAAGGTTATCAAGATCATCAAGTTCTGGGCCATGTCCTCCCTTTCTTTCAAACAAAGCAAATTGAAAATCCTCATAGTGCAACAAACTTAAACCTTGCGCATTAATTAATGGAGGCACTACAGGCAGTTCATAATCTGCCAGGGCAATACTAAAACTATGCTCTTCTAAAATTTGTGCGCTAGACCATCTCTTGGGCCGATAAAACTTTGCTATAACGGGAACTGCTTGATCTTCAAGACCAACTTGGTAAACACGATTTTCATAACTATTAAGCGCAGAAATTCGTCCATCACACACATAGCCTTGGCTTTCAACCGCATCCATGATGTAACTAGGTGTCAATATTGAAAATGGATGAGCTTCGTTGGTCATAATAGCCATTAGGTAGTGATTCAATGCTCAAGTATATCCTTCTGGCTATATTTAATCAGCACCAATCGCTTTCAAAAAACTTTGTATAATCTTGCTATAGCTCCGTATAATGTTCAAATATCAGGCCCATTAACTCAGGCAAGACTCCATGACTGCAACTAACGCACTACAGTTTCCTATAGGTGAGGCACCCGCCATGGGTCAACCAATGGAAGTTGCCGACGGAGTATACTGGCTGCGCATGCCCTTACCATTTTCCCTTAACCACATAAACTTATGGCTATTGGAAGACAATGACGGTTGGACTATCGTAGATACTGGCATCAATACCTTAGCCACCAAGGATCTGTGGCAGCAAGTATTTGATAGTCATCTTAAAAACAAACCCGTTAATCAGCTCATCGTTACTCATTTACACCCTGATCATGTTGGCTTGGCTGGCTGGTTGTGTGAAATTTGGGATTTAGAATTACAGATGTCCCGCACAGACTATATGGCTTGTCGAGTATTGATGTCTGACACGGGAAAACCAGCTCCTAAAGCAGCCATTAATTTTTACCAACGCGCAGGTGTCAGTGATGAACAGCTGGCCGTTTATAAAGCTAAATTTGGTGGTTATGGCAAAAGTATATATCCTATGCCTGATAGCTTTATACGCCTGCAAGATAATGAAACAGTCGTAATGGCTGGACAACAATGGCACATCATTGTTGGTCGTGGGCATGCCCCAGAACACTTGTGCCTTATGTGCCCCGCACTGAATGTATTCATAGCTGGCGACCAACTATTACCCTCTATCTCTTCCAATGTGAGTGTGTGGCCTACGGAACCTCACTCTAACCCGTTAAAAGATTGGCTTGATTCATGTGCAATGTTACAACAAAAGGTTCCTGCTGATGTGCTAGTATTACCGTCACACGGACAGGTATTTTTTGGTGCCCATCAACGCTTACAAAGGCTCATAGATGGTCATGAGAAATCTCTTGTTAAAATAGTATCAGCATGTGCACAACCACAGCGCAATGTGGATCTATTCAGCCATTTGTTCCGCCGCCCTATAACTGATGATGTACTGACTTTGGCTGTAGGTGAAACTCAAGCTCATCTGAACTATTTAGTAAGTAAAAACAAACTCCAAACCAGCACCGATGATATGGGTGCTATCTGGTACCAAACCCTTTAAAAGAAGACTATTTTATGCACATTATTACGATCAATTTTGAACCTGTTGAATTATTTAAAATCTTAAAATTTGAATCTATTGTTGGCAGTGGCGGCGAAGCTAAAAAAAGAATTGGTGAAGGATTAGTAAAAGTTAACGGTGATATTGAAACACGCAAGAGCCGTAAAATGGTGGCTGGTGACACTATAGAATTTGAAAAACGCCATTACGAGTTAAAACTAGCTTAAACCATGGGCATTAATCATTGGTTTAAACCTGCCCATATCAGTGCAGGTTTTATTGCCCCTTTAGTAGGGTACACCAGCTCTGCGGCCATCATATTTCAAGCTGCAAATAGTGCAGGTGCCAATGATGCCATGGTAACCAGTTGGTTTTGGGCCTTAGGTGTCGGCATGGGTTTGTCTACTCTAGGCTTATCGTGGTTTTATAAACAACCAATTCTTACAGCATGGTCTACGCCTGGCGCAGCCATTTTAGTGACAAGTTTAGCAGGGGTGCCTTTTGCTGAGGCCATTGGCGCATTTGTAGCATGTTCAGCATTAATCATCCTAGTGGGTATTACTGGGTGGTTTGATCGCATTATGTCCTACCTGCCCAAATCTATAGCCGCCGCAATGTTGGCTGGGATTTTAATGCCCTTTGCTATACATATGATTTTGTCATTACAAACACAATTAACCTTAGTTTTATTGATGATGGTGGCATTTTTTGTAAGCCGTGTTATTTGGCCAAAAACTGCTGTGATGTTCACCTTATTACTGGGTTTTTTAGTAGCAGCAACTCAAGATTTAATCATCTGGCAAGACGTTAGCTTACATGTCTCAAGCCCCATTTGGACCACTCCACAATGGTCTTGGTCAGCAACTATAGGTGTAACAATTCCACTATTTATTGTCACCATGGCTTCACAAAACGTACCTGGCATAGTAGTGCTTCGAAGCCACGACTATGACGCACCTGCAGCGCCTTTAATCACATGGACTGGTATTACTGGATTTGTTCTGGCCCCTTTTGGTGGTTTTGCTTTTAACTTATCGGCCATCATGGCAGCCATATGTATGGGCAAAGACGTAGATACTGATCCTACACAAAGATATCGATCTGCGATTTGGGCTGGACTATTCATTATAGCTACTGGCGTATTAGCTGGAAGTTTAACTGGATTATTTAACAGTATGCCGCAGGCATTGGTAGTGACTATTGCAGGCTTAGCATTGCTTGGCACTATAAGTAGCAGCCTTAACACAGCACTAGCTCTAGAAGCTGAGCGTATTCCAGCGCTTATCACTTTAATTGCTACTGCATCAGGTGTGGTTATATGGGGTATAGGCAGCGCATTTTGGGGTTTAATACTAGGTTTTATTGCTCTATTAATCCAACGGACCCTTTCACCTACACCTGCATCTAAATCAAGCTAATCTAAACGTGCGGTACTGGAGTTTTTTATGAAAACAGTTTATTCATCTGAACATATTTTGCGCAATGCTAAAACTGAACTTACAGGTGGGCAACTAGTCACACCCTACGAATGCCCACAACGTGCAGATTACATCCTGTCAGCCATAAAGGATGCTCAACTTGGTGAAATTATTGCGCCGTCACAGTGGCCAAGAAATTGGATAGAAAGCGTACATGACACCAACTATTTAACTTTTTTAGACACTGTTTGGCAACGCTGGATATATGCAGGTAATCAGGGTGAGGCGATTCCTAATATTTGGCCCTCTCGTTCCATGACAAGTCAACGAATTCCTAGGCATATTGAAGGCCAACTAGGCTATTACAGCTTAGCGGGAGAGACTAGCATTAGTGAAGGTACCGCAGAGGCCGCATGGGCGTCAGCAAATGTAGCTTTATCTGCAGCAGAAATATTGAATCAAGGCGAAAAAAGCGCTTTTGCTCTTTGCCGCCCTCCTGGACACCATGCTTCACACGATCAATATGGTGGTTACTGCTTTATCAACAATGCGGCTATAGCAGCACAAAAATTGCGCTTTGATGGTGCAAAAAAGGTAGCAATTTTAGATGTTGATTTTCATCATGGAAATGGCACACAAGAAATTTTTTATCAACGCGATGACGTATTATTTTGCTCGATTCATGGTGACCCTATGGTAGCTTTTCCTTATTTTTTAGGCTTTGCTGATGAAACAGGGCAAGGTAAAGGCGAAGGCTTTAACCTTAACATTCCTCTGCCACGAGGCACATCCTACTCGATATGGCGCTTAGCTCTTTGTCGTGCGATGGAAAAAATCCTTGAATATGGTGCAGATGCTCTGGTTGTCTCATTAGGCGTAGATACCTTCGAAAACGATCCTATTAGCTTTTTTAAACTCAAAAGTGATGATTTTACTAACATGGGTGAGACCATTGCGACTATGGGCTTATCCACCCTATTTATAATGGAAGGAGGGTATGCTGTAGAAGAGATTGGCACCAATACAGTTAATGTTCTAAAAGGCTTTAATAATCACCATGTATAGTGTTTTTTTGAGCTATGATTCAAACATTAAATAGGGCAAGATATACGCTCAAATATTACAAAAGAGACTCATGCTATGCTTTCGATCAATTCGTACTTCGACGATCATGTTAAATCCATCGCCTTTCAAGGTAAAACCAACGCCACTACCGTAGGGGTGATGGACATAGGCGAATTTACATTTGGTACTAGCCAATATGAAGTAATGACCGTAATAGACGGTGAACTTGAGGTGAAGCTACCAGGCACACAAAGCTTTAACACTTTCACCAATGGAGACCAATTTGAGGTAGAAGCTAATAGCAGCTTTGAAGTAAAGGTTGTGCGTCAAACGGCTTATCACTGTACGTACGAATAACCAAGAGTAACCCATGACTACTATCACTAGCCGATGCCCCCATTGCCAAAAAAACAACCGTCTACCTACACAAAGAGTGAAAGATGACCCTACTTGTGGAGCCTGTAAAAAAACATTATTTTCTGGCAAACCAGTTGTTGGCACTCAAACTAATTTTAATGCACTAATTCAAGGTGAAAAACCAGTAGTGGTAGATTTTTGGGCGCCTTGGTGTGGCCCATGTGTTGGCTTTGCACCCGTATTTGAACAAGCTGCTCAAACACAATCAAAAGAACTTATTTTTGTAAAAGTAGACACTCAAGCAGAGCAAGCGCTTGGGGGGCAATTTAATATACGCAGCATACCTACTTTAATGGTCTTTAAAAATGGCAAAGTCATAGACCAATTAAGTGGAGCTCTACCACAGCAGCAGTTTATGCAGTGGTTGAATGACGCAGTAAATAAATAAAGTTCGGATTTGAACCTCTTAGAGATAAATGGACGATGAAAAAACTCAAAAATGAAAAAGAGCTTGTCAAAAAAGCCATCACCTTAGGTGCCGCTTATGCCAAAACACGTGGTGTTGCACAATTTGAAGCTACAGACTCTGCAGCAAATAAAATAGAATATATCTATAGGCTACTTGTACACGATAAGCTTATTCAACCATTGCCAGAAAACCAGGTGTCACAACCTAGCATGCAACACAAACTAGCCTTGTGGGTGGACCGTCAACTTAACCCATAATAGCAGGCGATGAACCATAGGAAGAAGCCTTATGCTTAAAGATCAACAAGCTTATGTAAGTTTAGAATACCACGATCAATGGTTAGAGATTACACTTAACCGCCCAGCCAGCTTTAATGCATTATCTCAAAAAATGATGGCGGAGCTGCAAGAGGCGATTTTTCTGGCAAATGAAAACGACACTCTTACCTGCATTATCATTAAAGCTAAAGGCAAAGCTTTTAGTGCCGGGCATGACCTTAAAGAAATGCAAAACCATGCCACACAAAACTTCTACCAAGAACTATTTAAACAGTGTAGCCAGTTGATGCAATCAATAGTGCGATGCCCAATTCCAGTAATTGCGCAAGTGCAAGGCGTTGCCACAGCTGCAGGTTGTCAGTTAGTCGCTAGTTGTGATCTAGCCATTGCATCTAATAATGCTCGTTTTGCAGTATCTGGCATTAACTTGGGTCTCTTTTGCTCTACTCCTGCTGTCGCTCTTAGCCGCAACATTCATCCAAAGCACGCGATGGAAATGCTCTTAACTGGAGATTTCATTACTGCCGATAAAGCAGTAAGCTTAGGATTAGTTAACCAGGTTGTTACGGATGATGAGCTAGAATACGCAGCAAGGGCCATGGCCCGTAAGTTAAGCCAAAAAGCGAAAGCTGCTGTGCGAACAGGCAAAGCAATGTTTTATCCTCAGTTAGATATGCCCTTGGAGCAAGCCTACGACTATGCCAGTGAGCATATGTTAAACAACTTAAAAGATGAACAAACCCAAACTGGGCTCAATGCATTTGTCTTTAAAAAACCTCAAGCTTAGGCCTATTATGCAAGAACTTACTCAAATCATTGGCTTCGTAAAAGAAATTGATAAGCTCAAAGCAGTACTTAGAAAGACCCGCCCAATGGGTATGGAGCGTTACGAGAACTCCGCTGAGCATTCATGGCAAGTTACCCTAGCGGCACTAATGCTCAAAGATTATGCCGCGCAAACTGTGGATATAAATCGCGTAATACGCATGCTTTTGATTCACGATCTATGCGAAATTGACACCGGCGACGTGATTGTTTATGACGCTGTAGGTGAAGACCACGAACAAGCAGAAGCGGCTGCCACAAAGCGCATTTTAGGCATGCTACCTAACAACATGGGAGATGAATACATTACACTGTGGCACGAATTTGAAGCTGCCAATAGCGCTGATGCGCGCTTTGCCAAGGCCTTAGATCGAGCTTTACCATTAATGCATAATTTAAATGACCAAGGACACAGCTGGATCACCCACGGCATCACTAAAGAACAGGTTAAAACGGTTAATGGTATTCGCATAAAAGCAGGTTGCCCGCAACTTTGGGACCTACTTGAGCCATTAGTTGATGATGCTCAATTAAAAGGCTGGTTATGTTAGCCTGATAGGCGCAGAACTGGTAGACTACGCGCCCTAATTTCACTACCAGTAAACAGTATATTCCCTTGATAACTACCGCAAACATCACCATGCAGTTTGGCGCTAAGCCATTATTCGAAAACATTTCAGCTAAATTTGGCAATGGCAATCGCTACGGCCTCATTGGTGCCAACGGATGTGGCAAGTCTACATTCATGAAAATACTAAGTGGTGAGCTAACACCAACTTCTGGTAACGTTTCCTTCTCTCCTAATGACACTGTAGGAACTTTAAGCCAAGACCAGTTTGCGTTTGAAGAATCTACTGTCATTGATGCCGTCATCATGGGCGATGCCAAGCTATGGCAAGTAAAACAAGACCGTGAAGCTATCTATAGCCAGCTTGAAATGAGTGAAGAGGATGGCATGAAGGTGGCTGAGTTAGAAGTTGAATTTGCAGAAATGGACGGCTACAGTGCTGAAAGTCGTGCTGCAGAGATTCTAACTCAAGCAGGTATCGATGAATCTTTCCATTGGGGCTTAATGTCTCAAGTAGCACCAGGCTGGAAATTACGTGTACTTTTAGCTCAGGCTTTATTTGCTGATCCAGATATTTTATTGTTAGATGAACCTACCAACAACCTGGATATTACTACTATAAATTGGCTGACAGAAGTCTTGAGTCAGCGCCGCAGCACCATGATTATTATCTCTCACGATCGTTATTTCTTAAATTCTGTATGTACCCATATGGCTGATATCGACTATGGAGAGCTGCGGGTGTATGCCGGTAACTACGAAGCCTATACCGCTGCTTCTAACTTAATACAAGAACAACTACTATCATCAAATGCTAAGAAAAGTGCCGAACGTGCAGAGTTACAACAATTTGTAGCACGTTTCTCTGCCAATGCATCAAAGGCCAAACAGGCTTCTTCTAGAGCAAAGAAATTGGAAAAAATAGAACTAGATGAAGTCATTGCATCCAGTCGAGTGTCCCCTTACATTGGCTTCACCCCACATAAAAAACTTCATCGCCAAGCATTGGTTATAGAAAAACTTAGCCATGGGTTTGACGGCGAAAGTTTGTTTAATGATGGTGAAATCATCTTAGAGGCTGGGTCAAAACTTGCTGTCATTGGTGAAAACGGCGTTGGTAAAACGACCTTTTTACGCTGCTTATTAGAGCAACTCAAAGCTAATAAAGGGGTTATAAAGTGGTCTGAAAGCGCAGTGCTTGGATACTGCCCTCAAGATAGCACTATTGATTTTGGTTCTGATTTAACATTATTTGATTGGATCTCTCAATGGCGTACACCTAAACACGACGACCTTACCGTAAGGAGTATGTTGGGTCGCCTGCTTTTCACTGCAGATGACTATCTAAAGAAAGTAGCTGTATGCTCTGGTGGTGAAAAAAACCGCCTATTGTTTGGTAAGTTGATGATGCAAGACACTAACGTGTTAATTATGGACGAACCCACTAACCACTTAGATATGGAAGCCATTGAGTCTTTGAACAAAGCTTTAAAAGCTTATGATGGCACACTGATTTTTGTGAGCCATGACCGTGAATTTGTATCTTCACTAGCCACTAGAGTACTAGAGATAAAAGATCAGACTTTGGTTGATTTCCACGGTACCTATGGCGAATACTTAGCTAAGCAAGCTGTCGATAAACGCTAATTTATCACTAATGGGTTTAGTCACGCAGGCCTAACTTAAGGCCTGCAAAAACCCATCTCTATGCAAGTCCCCCCCGAAGAATAGGTTAATAAGCCAGCACTATTTATATTGGGGGTTAGTATAAATGTATAATTTCCAGCTGCTTTGGTTCCAACCCCTGTGATCGTGCCATTAGTTGCTAATATATTAATACTTTGAGTATTATCGCTAGCTTGTGGTACGGGCATGGCAAGCTCTGCAAAGGTATCGCAAGCACTGATATTCTCCCCTACCTGCAATAAACAAGCAGATTGAGCAACACGGATAGCGTGGCTTAGTTGCACCACTTCCATAAAACGTGTTTTTTGAAGATATGTTTGATAGGTTGGCACCGCAAACGCAGCTAATATGCCGATCAAGGCGACCACAAGCAGCAATTCAAGCAAAGAAAAACCATTGCTCAAGCCTGTGGGCTTTTTATTCAAATTTAGACAATTTCTAATAGCGTACAACATATCACCTTCCTGTGATTATTTTAATACGCTTTAAATATAGCTCACATACCGGTGGTTGCAGATTAATTGATTTAATTAATCGTGCTGATCAGAGGATTCAAGCAAGGCACTTGAGAAATCATTTTCTAGCTCATCACCTGCAATAGCGTATTCGCCACTAGCCCATGCACCTAGATCTATTTGCTGGCAGCGTTCACTACAAAAAGGTCTATGGTCATTTTGTAAACTCCACGTAAGTTCTTTTTGGCACTGGGGACAGGGATATTGGCTCATAATGTTTGTTCCGTCATCTGACAAAGGTGTTGGTGTAGTTGCAATACTTTTGCACTAAGGCACTTGAGATCGTGTTGATTATCCAACACCCAATCTGCCCTTAACAAGCGCTCATGTCTTGGCAATTGAGCATTCATAATAGCGTTAATTTGATCGACCTCACTAGCATCTCGTTGACATGCACGTTGCCTTTGGAGGGCTTCACTGGTGTCAACCACGACTACAAAACTTGTCTTTTTATATTGCAGAGTTTCTAATAATAAGGGTGATTCCAAGACACTATAGATGCCATGAGATGTCGCTAATTGCGCATCAACAGCGCAGCTTATAAGAGGGTGCAATAACGTTTCTAACCACTGCTTTTGAGCTTTATCAGCAAAGATTTTTTGACGTAATGAGACTCGATTTAACGTGCCATTTTCAAGCAGTATTTCGTGACCAAAATGCTTAGCAATGGCAGCCAGAGCTGGACTTCCTGCGACCACTACGTCTCTGGCAACCTGATCTGAATCCACTACCCAAGCACCTAGAGTTTTTAACTGAGCACTCACTACACTTTTACCACTACCAATGCCACCTGTGAGACCCACTATCATTTTTTTACCCTGATAAACCAACACACATCATTATACCAGCACTCTATCCTTGTCACATCATTTGCCCCATTTGAAATAAGGGTAAATAAAGCGCAACTAAAATCAAACCTACAAACCCAGCTATCAGAATAAGCAGTGCTGGCTCTAACAGTTGCTCTAACCATTGACTTTTACTAACCACCTGAGCTTCATAATAATGCTGTAATTGAGTGAAACTAAGCCCCAAGTCACCAGCAACTTCACCTATCCGTATTAGCTGTAAGGTTTGTGCCGACCAAGACATTTTAGTCAAAATTTGGCTTAGTTTTTGACCTTGTTGAAGCCCTAAAATAGAAGCATTTAAGTCTCTAGACATGATCTCCCATCGGCTACTGTTGGCAGCAAGGGCCAAGCAATCTAATAAAGGAACACCGGCGTTAAAGGTCAAGGATAACACCAAAAACACATCTGCTTTACTGTGCAGTCGCATCAATTCGCCAAGACCTGGAATGTGCAAGAGTACCCACTCTAATTTTACACGTAAATTAGCCTTAGACCACAGCCAAACTAAGCTAATATAAGTGCATATCAAACCAACTAATATGGCACCTATGCTAGATTGCGCCATATCGGAAAGACCCAGCAACCATTGAGTAAGCATTGGCAGTTCATAGTTACCTGACGTATATAAGTTTGCTACCTGTGGCACCACCCAGTAGATAATTACTAAACTCACCATCAAACCGCTAAAAAGAGTAATGAGCGGCATAAATAAGCTCCGTTTAAAACGTCGCTTTAAGTTTGCCTGCTGCACCTGCTTCTCATGCACTTGGGCTAACAGTGTAGCCAATTCACCACTGGCTTCCCCCGCTGCAACTAGGTGCACTATTGTGGTTGAAAACAATCTACTTTGGGAAAGGGAATTTGAAAAACTTACACCACTAAGTAATGCATTTTGTATCTGAATCAGCTCATAACGCAGCCGCCCTGACGCTTGCTGCAAGTGCACTAAGGTAATACAGGACAATAAAGGTAAGCCAGAAGATAACAACTGAGCCCATTGCCCAAGCAATGCTTGTAAATGCTCATGATCAATACGTTTGGGCCAATGACGCTGCCAAGGCCACAACCTTTGAACCTTAATAACCTCAACTCCCTCCAAGGCAAGCGTTGAACGTAATAAGGTAAGGCTGGTACATTTTTTTACACCACTTGTGTGTATCGACTTTGAGTCTAACCCATACCAAAGCCACCACTGCCATAAGTGCTCCCAATAACTCACTATCCTAAGTTTCACCACGTGACTCGATTCACTTCAGCAATACTGGTATCACCCGAAATAACACGCCACAAACCTTGTTGACGCAAGCCTGCACCGCATTCTAGCTCTTGCACTCTCCTACAGGCCACTGAGTCGCGTTTAGAGTGATCCATCACCAACAGATCAAACACGCCAAAACGCCCGTTGTAGCCACCTTGACACTCATCACACCCGACCGGAAGGCAAGGGTTAATTGCGCCAAAACAAAATTCGTAGCTAGCTGCAGCATCTAACCACTCCCTACTAGCAAAAGATTCAATCTGTAGCTTGCTCATGGGGCTTTTACATTGGCTACATAATCGACGTACTAGGCGTTGGTTAATGATTAAACTCAAGCAATAGCTCAATGCCAACATATCCACACCCAATCCATGACATCGATGAATGGCTTCACTTAAACTACTGGTATGCATGGAAGTTAACAGCAAGTGCCCAGTTTGTGCCGCCTTGAGTGCAACATCTGCACTATCAAAATCACGCAGCTCACCAAGCATAATGACATCAGGATCCTGGCGTAATAGGGCCCTTAAAATTTGGCTGTAAGATAAATCAATAGCTTCATTCACAGCCACTTGATGCACATCACCTAGAGCCACTTCTACAGGGTCTTCAGCGCTCACAATATTAAGATGAGGGGTTTGAATTTTTTTTAAGCAGCTATACAAAAACATAGTTTTGCCACTGCCAGTTGGGCCCGTTACTAAGATAAGACCTTGAGGTTTACTCAGTTGAGTATGTACGATTTTTATCTGTTCAAAAGAGAGCCCTTGCTTACTCAGGTCAATATTTTGTTGTTGCCATTGCAACCTAAGTACTAACTTTTCACCCCAGTGTCCAGTCAAACTGCTACAACGTATGTCTACATACTGGTCGTTAAGCTGCCATTGAAAGCTACCATCTTGGGGCCTGCGTGATTCACTAATGTCCATTTCACAAAGTAACTTAATACGCACTACTATGGCATCTGCTATAGAAGCTGGTAATTTTTCAAATGGAGATTTCATTAATTGCATCAGGCCATCAACCCGCATGCGTAACTGCATGCTCTGGCACTGCGGTTCCAAATGCAAATCTGATGCTCTGGCCAGTAATGCCACTTCTAATAGCTGGTCTGTTAACGCAACAATATTAGTAAGAGATACAGAAGTACTTAGGGGAATATCAGACATACGCATCCTTGCGTTAGTTATCTATCCTTTTAAGCTTAGGTCATATTTTAAAAATAACACCTAAGTTATTTTTTATTTCATTTCACCACTTAACTGACGCGCTAAATCGACTGCGTAGTTATCGGTCATACCACCAATAAAATCCATAGTGCAACATAAGGCCTGGTAAGCCGTTGCTCCTTGTTCTGGACGATGAGCACCCATCAAAGCTAGGTGCTTTTCAGCTTTAAAAGACAAACGTTTATCATCTGATGGCTCACCAATTGCTAAAGCTGCAGGCACAAAACCGTCTAGCAGTTTTTCTAGCACTGAGTATGCTGCTAATTCTGTGCGATGACGCTCAGGGGCTAAAAATATACGGTTTTTTGCTAAGGCTTTAGCATCGCCAATAACTTTTTGAGTGATGGGGTCACAGTGGGAGATCAAGTCCCCTTCTAATTTACCCTCAAGCAATGCGGGGATATGTTGCATAAACGTTTGTGCTGCAGACTGCACAAGATAGTCAATAACCTTGCCACGCAGCAATGCTAAGCGCCTAGTGGAGTAATATGCATCAACCATTGCGGTGCGTTTAGGCACCTCTGTTGGCCCCGTAATAGGCGCCAACAGTTCCAATACATCCTGTTCGTCAATGATACCTAGCTCTACACCGTCTTCTAAGTCGATGATGGCATAACAAATATCATCGGCAGCTTCCATCAGATACACTAACGGATGCCTACACCATTGAAAGTCGCCCTGCTGTATAAGCCCTACGCGATCTGCAATGTCAGCCAATATGTGTTTTTCTGATTGCAAAGAACCAAACTTAGACTTACGTTCACATTGCACCGAATTGGATAACCACGGGTATTTAACAAAACTGCCCA
>DKMQ01000100.1:80071-82293 GCA_002470565.1 Oceanospirillaceae bacterium UBA7410
CGTAAGCCTTGGGCATTACCTTCAAAATTAAGTAGGTCAGATTGCTCATCCAAGTTTAATTGGGTCATGCCACCTTGCTGCGCATAGTTAGCAAACCAATGACGAATGGAACTCTCACCAAAATGCCCAAATGGCGGGTTGCCAATATCGTGTGCTAAACAAGCAGATTGTACAATCGCACCTAAGTCATGGGGCTCAATCCAGCTGGGCCAATGTGGTTGGTTTTGTAAGCTTTGACCTACTTGAATACCCAAACTACGACCCACACTTGAGACTTCTAAACTATGAGTTAAACGATTATGCACATGATCATTATGAGACAACGAGTGCACCTGAGTTTTGTGTCCCATACGCCTAAACGCACTGGAAAATATCAGTCGATCATAATCTTTGTGGAATGGGGTACGTCCCTGATTGTGCTCTTGCGTATAGGGTTTGCCAAAACGCTGATCAGCTAACAAACCTTGCCATGTCATGGCCATTATTGATGTCCTTGTGCATATGGTGAAAAAGATGCAGTTGCCTATGCAGCCGCTGCACCTACCAACGGTAAAGTATAACCTACTCTAGCACGATTACAGGGCTAATGCGTGAGAGGGTAGCACTACCTATGCCTTTAACTTCAAGCAGTTGCTCCAAGTTAACAAAGCTTCCAAGCTGCTCACGCAGCGCCACAATAGCGGCTGCTTTAACCTCGCCCACACCATCAAGAGCTTCAACAAGTTCTACAACTGTGGCTGTGTTAATATTAATCGGGACTGTGCTTTGGGCATAAGATAGGGGCGCAAAAGACCCTAAAGTGATGACCGCTGATAATAACAATAAAGCTATTTTACGAGTTAAATTCATAATCTACTCCTTGATTAAAATATAGAGTCTCAACATCCTTGAGACTCTTTAAGCCTAGCACAAGATAATTAAATTGCTAGGACAACTCTTTTTCAATCAACTCTAACGCTTTCATTGGGTCATCTGCTTGTGTAATGGGCCTACCTATTACCAGATAGTCACTACCAGCTGCTATCGCTTGCGCTGGAGTCATAATCCTCTTTTGATCACCTATCGTGGCAAAATGTGGACGAATTCCTGGGGTAACCAGCTTAAACCCAGCGCCTAACTGGGCTTTTAGCAACGCAGACTCTTGGGCTGAACAAACCACGCCATCAAAACCAGAAGCCTGACTTAAGTGAGCTAATGAGAGCACTCTTTGTGCGGGGGATTGATCTATACCTGTCGCTTTTAAACCAGCGGCGTCCATGCTGGTTAATACGGTTACTGCAATTAATAATGGCTGATGACCGCCTTTGTCACTAAGTGCCGCTTTTGTGACCTGCATCATTTCTGCACCACCACTGGCGTGTACATTCACCATCCACACTCCCATGCGAGCTGCCGCTAATACTGCTTTAGCTACAGTGTTGGGTATATCGTGAAACTTAAGATCTAAAAAAATTTCAAATCCATACTGTTGAAGCTGGTCAACTAGTTGCGGACCTGCTGCAGTAAAGAGTTCTTTACCCACTTTTAAGCGACAGCGTGTTGGGTCTAACTGCTGCGCCATAACAATCGCTTGATCTGCTGATTGATAATCCAAAGCCACAACGATGGGCGAATCTTGCTCCAAGTTACTCTCCTTCTAATCCGTAAATAGGCTTGGTGGTGTCCCATTGGTGACAGCTAGGGCACTGCCAGTGCATAGAGTTTCCAGCAAAACCACATTGCCTACACCTATATAATGGTTTGCTATTTTGTAGCGCAACAGTAAGCCCTTTGAGCACTTGTAAGCTATCTTTTGCACTCTCTGATGCCCATTGCATATGTAAATCAATGAGATAATTAAATCCTTTTAAAGAAGGCCTTTGTCGCAGCTTTTCGGTCATGTACGCCGCTGCACTCGAATCATCTTGTAGGCCTATCTCGTGCGCCTGAGCTAACAACAAACTGGTACTTGGGTGTTGTGACATGCCTTGATTTAGCCAAGCTCTCCATCCATCTATATCCTCAAGTTTAGAGAAACATAAATACAAAGGGTCTATAATTTCTGGCACTAATTGTAAGTCTTTTTGAACCATTACCAATAGATGTCTCTTAGCATCTAGGTAATTATTTTGCTGCATGCTTAATTTTGCACGCAAAAAACTAACCCTTGGGTTATCTGCGTTATGGCGTTTGGCACGCTTTAAGTAGGCTAGACAGTCTGACTCTTGACTTGACTGCAGTGC
>DKMQ01000100.1:82413-87060 GCA_002470565.1 Oceanospirillaceae bacterium UBA7410
TTTTTGTTGGTTAGGCTGCTGCGCAACGTCAAGTAGTAATTCTTCTGCACGATCTAATAAGCCTGCTTTGATAAAATCATGCGCCAGCTCAAGCTCAGCAAGCATTAATTGTTCTTGACCTAAATCTTTACTTGATAATAAATTTTGATGAATGTGAATGGCTTTATCAACTTCCCCTCTGCGCCGGAATAGACTTCCCAAGGCTAAGTGCGTCTCAACAGTTTGTGGGTTCACTTCTAGCGCATGAATGAATAAGTCTAACGCTTCATCTGTTTGCTGGTTTAGTAAATAATTTAGGCCGCGATAATAATCAGCTTGTAAACCTAACCGTGCGGTTCGCTTTTGTTGGTTTTCTCTTTGCCCCAGCCACCACCCTATACCTAAAGCGATAATGGAGGCAGCAAGTAAAGAAATATCCATATTTATTGCATTACCTTAAGCCTAGACTCAGATTGATCTAGCTTAGCTAACTGACGCTGCAACTGCACATTGCGGCGCTTAAGTTTAAAGGTAATAAAACCATAAACAAAAGCACTCAAAATTGCGCCTGTTGCCAAACTTAGCAATAACCAAATCGCTATGCTTACAGGAGGGAATTGAAAAAATATGAGATCTAAAGGTACAGCCTGACTATTTCGAGTACTAAAAAGCACACCAATAATCAAAGCTAACATAAGGGTGATAACAAGGAACAATGACTTTATTAATTTCACGTGCTTTACCTAATCAGGGTGGTGAGCAAGCCCAACCTTGAATCAACGATAGCCTATTATAGGCTATCGTTTACCTGATCGCGTAGCTCTTTGCCTGGTTTAAAGTGAGGAACATACTTTGCTGCTAACTCTACCGAATCACCTGTTTTAGGGTTACGCCCTATTCTTGGTGCTCGGTAGTGTAAACAAAAGCTGCCAAAGCCTCTTATTTCAATTCGATCTCCCGCTGCAAGAGCATCAGCCATATGATCAATAATGGCCTTAACAGACTGCTCTACGCTTCTTACAGGTACACTTTCAAAACGGTCAATCAAATTTTCAATGAGTTCAGACTTACGCATGGCTTATCCTTTTTATTATTTTTTGAGCTGTTCCTTAATAAGGTCACCAATGGTGGTTGGCCCTTCAGACTCGATGGTCTTAGTGTTTAGTTCTTGCATCTGTACACGCTGCTTCGCAGTTTCTTGAGCCCGTATTGCTAGGCTAATAGAACGACCTTTACGGTCTACGTTTGCAACAAAACTGGTGACTTCTTGCCCTTCCTTGAACTCTGTTAGCTCTTGACCTTGAGCCAATTCCCCACGTTTTAGGAAGCCTTGAACGCCTTCAGCTAAATCAACCAACAAACCACCAGAAGTCACTTCTGAAACTACCCCTGTTACTTCAGCGCCTTTTGCATTTGCGGCTGCGTAATCAGAGAAAGGATCACCTGCCATTTGCTTAATACCAAGAGCAACACGTTGGCGCTCTGTATCAATTGACAAAATCACAGCTTCAATTTGCTGACCTTTTTGAAAGCTTTCCAACAAGCTTTCGTCACTCTTGTTCCAATCAACATCAGAGACATGAACCAAGCCATCAATACCATCTTCTAAACCAATAAATAGGCCAAAGTCCGTCTTAGAGTTTAGCTTACCAGAAACTTTATCACCTTCTGAATACTGCTTAGAGAAGGCAACCCAAGGGCTTTCGCTGCATTGTTTCATGCCTAAAGACAGACGGCGCTTTTCGCCATTAATGTCTAAAATCATGACTTCAATTTCTTCACCGACAGACACCATCTTAGATGGGTGCAGGTTACGCTTCATCCAGCTCATTTCAGAGGCGTGGACAAGACCTTCAATACCATCTGACACACGTGCGAAACAACCGTAGTCTGTCACTGTAGTTACAGTGGCTGGTAAACGACTACCTGTTGGGTAAGTGTCAGTAAAGCTAGTCCAAGGGTCTTGCTGAAGCTGCTTTAAACCAAGAGATACACGTTGTTTTTCAGCATCAAACTTTAACACTTTAACTTCAATGTCAGCACCAGCAGTTAACATTTCGCTTGGGTGCTTAATACGACGCCATGCAATATCAGTAATATGAAGCAAACCATCAAGGCCGCCTAGATCGATAAATGCACCGTAGTCCGTTAAGTTTTTAACAAAACCTTTCACAACCGCACCCTCTTCAAGGGTAGATAATACTTGTGCGCGCTGTGCTTTATTAGCTTCATCCATCAATGCTCTTCGAGAAACAACCACATTATTACGTAGCATATCTAGCTTGATGATCTTAAATTCTAGATCCACACCTTCTAGGTGAGACACATCTTGTAACGGACGAGTATCGATCAAAGAACCAGGTAGGAAGGCACGTATGCCACCTAGTTCAACGTTAAAGCCGCCTTTAACGCGTGCGCTAATCACACCAGTAACAGTTTGATCGTCAGTTTGGATTTTTTCCAGCTGATGCCAGCGTTCCATTTCACGAGCACGTTCGCGAGATACTTGGGTGGCACCTAAGCCATCTTCAATTTCTTGTAGGGCAACCAGTACATCGTCACCAACGGCTACTTCTAACTCGCCTTCTGCATTTAGAAACTCACTGCGTGAAACGACACCTTCAGACTTTAAGCCTACGTTAATGGTGACAACTTCACTGTCAATCGCGATGACTACACCTGTAATCAAAGCACCCTTTTTCATCTCTACCTGTTGGAGACTTTCTTCAAACAGGTCTGCGAAACTTTCGCCCATTGTAATACTCGATGAGGTAACGATACCCAGTAGCTAAAATACAGCACTTGCGTCTCGAAATTCCTCTAGTTAGTTAATGTAAGGTAAGCGTATTAAAAAATACCCTTACTATGAATGTATGTCAGTATCTTTTGTTCCACATCTAAAATGCTCATATGGGTACAATCAATTACTAACGCATCTTGAGAGGGTTTCAAAGGGGCTACAGTGCGATTTTCGTCGCGCTCGTCCCGTTTCTGAATATCCGTCAGTATATTTGACAGGCTAGCACTCAAACCTTTGCTTTTCAACTGTTTATACCGTCTATCGGCGCGTTCTTGCGCACTTGCAGTCAAGAATACCTTTACTTGGGCTTCTGGAAATATAACTGTGCCCATATCACGGCCGTCTGCCACTAGACCTGGCAACTCTGCAAAAGCCCTTTGGCGCTCTTGTAAAGCTTTGCGCACCAGCGTGAGGCTTGCTACTTTGGAAGCATTCATTCCACACGCTTCTGTGCGAATAGAAAGACTCACATCCTCACCTTCCAACACCACTTGTACACCATCACCTTGGGCTTTGAATTGCACATCTAAACATGCTGCAATGTCTGCTACAGCCAACTCGTTTTCAGCACTTACACCATGATGCTCGGCAGCCAAAGCCACTAAACGATATAAAGCACCACTGTCCAATAAATGATAACTTAAGCGGTCTGCAAGCAATTTACATAAGGTACCTTTTCCAGAGCCACTAGGTCCATCTATGGTAATAATTGGAACAGTTTTCATGACTGATACTCCTCGTCAAGTGACATACCTACGGTACGCGCCAGCTCTACAAAATTAGGAAAAGACGTGGCTACATGAGCACAATCTAGAATTTTTATAGTAGCCTCAGCGCGCAAACCCGCAATGGTAAACGCCATTGCGATACGGTGGTCATGGTGAGTAACAATTTGTGCGGCAGTAAATCGCTTTTCTGCGCCCATACCCTTAATAACGGCACCGTCAGATGTACCCTCTATAGTCACTCCCATAGCGCTAAGGCCATCTACCATGGCCTGAATACGATCACTTTCTTTGACGCGTAGTTCTTCAGCACCAGTAATGGTGGTCGTACCCGTTGCACAAGATGCAGCCACCATGAGTGCTGGAAATTCGTCAATGGCCAAAGGCACCTGATCTTCAGGCACATGGATTCCTTTAAGTGGTGCGTACTTTATATGTAAATCTGCTACTGGTTCGCCACCTACTTCACGTTCATTTTGAACCTTAAGATCTGCTCCCATTAAGCGCAGTATATTAACCACACCTATACGTGTTGGATTCATACCCACATGTTCAATAACAAGATCAGAGCCTGGGCATATCGCTGCAGCAACTAAGAAAAAAGTAGCTGAAGAAATATCAGATGGCACATCAATATCTGTAGCAACTAACTGACCCTGACCGTTAATAGAACAAGTATCCGCATTACGATCAACATCATAACCAAAACCCTTTAACATCCTTTCAGTGTGATCACGAGTAGGTGCGGGTTCAGTCACACTGGTTTTGCCTTTAGCGTATAACCCAGCCAACATGACACAAGACTTCACTTGGGCACTTGCCATAGGTAAATCATAATGAATACCCGTAAGCTGCTGGGCGCCTTTAATTTTCATAGGTGGGCAACCACCTTCTGCCGTCTCAACTATGGCGCCCATTAAGCGTAATGGCTTTGCCACTCGTTCCATGGGGCGTTTATTCAATGACACATCTCCACTGAGCTCCACATCAAACGCTTGACCAGCCATAAGACCTGCCATTAAACGAATAGTAGTGCCTGAGTTACCAACATAAAGCGGCCCTGGTGGTGGTTTAAGTCCGTTAAGACCTACACCATGCACCACTACTTTACCTTCTGCAGGCCCCTCAATGACCACACCCATA
>DKMQ01000071.1:0-2653 GCA_002470565.1 Oceanospirillaceae bacterium UBA7410
TGAAGAGTCAACATTAGCTATTATTAAACAAATAAATTCTTGCACAAAAAAGCCCCGCTTAGCATGTGCCAAGCGGGGCTTTTTTTTAAGGTTTAAGCCTAAGCTTAGTGAACCTTAACAGTAGTGAATGTAGCACCTTTTACTTCTTGCTCTAGGTACGATCCAGCAGGATCACCGTTAGCATCAAATTCTACGTTGGTTGCGCCTTCGTAGTTGATCTGACCACCGTCTGCCAAAATCTGTAAGCCTTTAGCAAGCTCACCAGGAAGAATGATTTCGCCAGGAGCGTTAGCAACTTTAGTTAGGTGTGCAACAATACCAGCACGATCAGCAGATCCAGCAGACTGCATGGCTAAAGCGATCAGCGCGCCAGCATCATAAGACTGTGCAGCATAAGGAGCAGTGCCTTCTAGGCCAGCTGCAGCAGCAACGTCGTTAAACATTGCAGCGCCTTGTGACTCAGAACCAGGCAATGTACCAAAGGTACCTTCAATACCGCCATCTACGTCTAGTAGAGAAGCACCAATCATGCCGTCAGCTAGGATGAAACGGTCAAATGCACCTGAATCCAAAGAAGACTGGATGATGCCACGGCCGCCTTGGTCAAGGTAACCAAGAACCACTAGCTCAGATGCACCAGAAGCCGACAAAGCGCCTACTTCAGCAGAGTAGTCTGCTTTGCCATCTTCATGGGCAGCTTCAATAGTGATGGTGCCGCCAGCAGCAAGGTATGCAGTAGCAAATGCATCTGCTAGGCCTTTACCATAGTCGTTGTTAGTGTAAGTTACAGCGACTGTGTCGATGCCACGAGCCATAACAATGTCTGCCAATACTACGCCTTGACGTGCATCAGAAGGTGCAGTACGGAAAAATACACCGTTATCTTCAATGTTACTTAAACCAGGAGACGTTGCAGAAGGAGAAACCATAGCCACACCATTTGGCGCGCCTACGTTTTTAGCGATAGCGCCAGTTACACCAGAACAGTCAGCGCCCATGATAGCCACTACGTTGTCAGAGTTAACTAAACGCTCAGCAGCAGCAGTAGCAGCAGAAGAGTCTACGCAAGTAGAGTCAGCGCGCACAGAAGTGATGCTTTCGCCACCTAGCAATAGGCCAGAATTAGATATTTCAGCAAAGGCCAATTCGGCACTGTCTGCCATGGTAGGCGTTAATGATTCGATTGGGCCAGTAAAGCCAAGAATTACACCTACTTTAATATCAGCATGTGCAGTGCCTGCGATCAAAGCTGCAGCGGCAGTAGCAAGAAGTGTCTTTTTAAATGTGTTTTGCATTAAGCTATTCCTCTAGGAATTTTATATTTATGATGTGGGTAAGGCCACCCACTATATTGTGGGTTAACCCAGTAGCCGAAATCCTGTTGTAGGTATCACGAAACCACTGACTATCGTCTCACAGCCAATGGCCATAGCGAAGCAAGAAGTATATCCGCTAATAAGAGGCAAGTTCAAACCCTAATTACGACATTAAGTTGCATAAAACTACATTTCTAACAGATTTGGTGTAATTATTGAGTTTATTTATGGTTTTTATAGACATTTTGACTCTTTAGTATGCCTTAGCTATTCTGATACAATGACATCCATTACTGCTTAACCACTTATTTTAAGAGTTTCCCATGCCTATTCGTATTCCAGATGCTTTACCTGCCACCAGCGTGCTGCAACAAGAAAACGTTTTTGTTATGACAGAAACCCGTGCGTTAAATCAAGACATTCGCCCGCAAAAAATAATCATCCTCAATTTGATGCCCAAAAAAATTGAGACTGAAACCCAGATTATGCGCCTATTGTCCAACTCATCCTTACAGGTAGACATCGAGCTATTAAGGGTAGATAACCACACCAGTAAAAACACACCTTCTGAGCACCTGAACAGTTTTTACCGTAATTTTGAGCAGATAAAAGATAAAAACTATGATGGCTTAATCATCACTGGTGCACCCTTAGGCTTGGTAGCGTTTGAAGACGTAACCTACTGGCCTCAGGTAGATGAAATCATACAATGGTCTCGCACCCATGTGACCTCAACCCTATTTTTATGTTGGGCAGCTCAGGCTGGCTTAAAGTCTTTGTACAATTTACCCAAACAAACGCGCAGCCAAAAACTGTCGGGGGTATATCGCCAAACGGTTATCGAAGGGCACGATGCTCTTACCCGAGGCTTTGATGACCAGTTTTTAGCGCCCCAGTCACGCACTGCGGATTTCCCAGTAGATTTCATTAAAGCCAATACAGACCTTATTATTTTGGCCCAATCTGATGCGTCTGGAGTTTATTTAATGACCAGCAAAGATAGGCGTCAGGTGTATATTACGGGCCACCCAGAGTACAGTGCTCAAACTTTGGCACATGAGTATCATAGGGACCAAGCAGCAGGTTTAAACCCCATGCTGCCCATTAACTACTTTCCAAACGATGATGCCAGCGCTACACCTATTGCGTCTTGGCGCAGCCATGGTTATTTATTCTTTAGTAACTGGCTCAATTACTGCGTCTATCAAGCCACGCCTTATGATTTGGAAAATATGGAGCCTACCCTAGACTAAGATTTATAGTATTTCAATGCGGCCATCCGCCACAGCACGTGCGCGCTTACTCAGCTGTAATTCTCGCCATGATACATAAGCACC
>DKMQ01000071.1:2831-4481 GCA_002470565.1 Oceanospirillaceae bacterium UBA7410
ATCCATACTGGGCCTACAAACGGAGTTAAAACTAACACCCCGCCAACAGCGGTATAAAACAACGTTAAAAGTGGTGGCGATGATGAGCTTAACTTACGAGTAAACATAATATAAAACGCATACCCCACACCTGCCACTAAGGCCCATAATATAGAGGGTGAAAAATCGTCAGCATTGGGCCTAAGCACTACCACCACACCTAAAAAACCGCACACGACAGCTACGCCTCTTAAGGTATCAAAGGTTTCACCTAGCCACAATGGTGCCACTACAGCCACGATTAAAGGAGAAATAAACAATAAAGTGAGCGCAGTAGGAATAGGGTTATCTTTAATGGCAAAAAAGAAAGACACCGTTGTTGCAGTCAGCATCAAACTGCGCATAAGTTGATAGACGGGTTGTTGTGGCAATTTCCACCACACTATACCCTTCCAGGTCAGTAAGGGTAATAACCACAATCCATGAAATACAAACCGCGCCCAGGTGATTTCAATAACCGCATAGTCTGCAGATAAAAGCTTGGCAAATAGGTCTAATATAGGCACTAACACCATGGCCAGCATCATTAGGCCCATGCCAATAAGCGGGTTTTTTTTATTGTTATGCACTGTGAATCCTTACAGAAACTAATGCCGGTCACTTTAGCCCAAGTCTTTTGCCTTGCATAGCACTTTAATGAGGTTATAAAATGCACTCCTTGAATTAACCTTTACGCATAAAATGGAATCGTCTATGCCTTTAATCACTGTAGAACTATTTGAAGGCCGTTCGGTCGAGCAAAAGCGAAAAATTGTAGAGGGGCTCACCAAAACTATGTGTGAGATTACAGGGGGTAAGGCTAGCGCGGTGCAAGTGATGATTCGTGATGTGCCAAAATCTAATTGGGGTTTTGGCGGCGAACTTTGTAGCGATTTATTTCCGGACAAATAACCCATGAATTACAAAAATTTACGTGCTTTTTTATTGCTCAGCGTGTTTTCACTGGGGCTTATATTGCCTTTAAAAAGCATTGCTGCTGACAGCTTTAACATTCTTTTATACCATCACGTCAGCTCCACTATGCCCCGCTCGACCTCTATTACTGCAAAAGAGTTTGAAAGCCATTTAGCTTATTTAAAGGCTAATGACTATACCGTGATGGATCTAGCAACGGCGATAGAATCTGTGCAACAAGGTAACCCACTACCAAACAAAGCCATTGCGATTACCTTTGATGATGCGTGGCGCGATATTTACCTCAACGGTTTCCCGTTATTAAAGAAATATAACTACCCTTTTACTGTATTTGTTAATACTGATCCTGTGGATCAAAACAACCGTCACACCATGACTTGGGATATGCTTCGAGATCTTAAACAACACGGTGTCATCATAGCCAACCACACTCAAGACCATGATTATTTAGTGCGCAAACCAGCCTATGATGGGCAGTGGCTCACTCAAGCATTAGAAAATATCGACTATGCGCAGCAGCGTTTAACAAAAGAGCTAGGGGAAGTGCCTAAATGGTTAGCTTATCCCTATGGTGAATACAATGACCCACTTAAAGCAGCATTAAAGGAAAAGGGTTACATTGCCTTTGGGCAACAGTCTGGAGGCGTGGCTGAATTTTCTGATTGGCAAGCACTGCCTAGATTTCCAGCTGCAGGA
>DKMQ01000071.1:4597-6069 GCA_002470565.1 Oceanospirillaceae bacterium UBA7410
GGTGAAAGACAGATGCCCAATTGGCAAAACAAAATGAACTTTACCGTGCAAGCCGACAAAGCGCTAGGTAAAGGCCGTAACCGTTACAACTGCACGGCACCCATATGGGGACAAAAAAACTATTACTGGCTCTCTCATCAGTGGTTAATATACGCAGGTGACGCCCCACCAAAAGAGTAGCTATGATTGATTTTTTCTAGGTAAAAGGCGAAGCAGGCTAGATGTATCCCAGCGGTTGCCACCTTGGTCTTGCACTTGCCCATAAAAGTTGTCTACCATTTTAGCCACTGGTAATTGTGAGCCATTATTTTGCGCTTCGGTTAGACAAATATCTAGATCTTTGCGCATCCAATCCACCGCAAAACCAAAATCAAATTCATCATCTACCATGGTGTTGCCGCGGTTATGCATTTGCCAAGATCCAGCAGCGCCCCCTCCTATCGCTTCAAGTGCTTGCTTTGCATCCAGACCTGCATTAACAGCGAAAGCCACACCTTCTGCTAACCCTTGCACTAGGCCCGCGATACATATTTGGTTGACCATTTTAGTGAGTTGTCCATTACCTACAGGGCCCAAATGCGTGGTGCTTTTTGCATAGGCGAGCATAACGGGTTCGGCTGTGAGATAGTCTTCGTCGCTGCCACCACACATTACCGCCAAGGCGCCATTTTCAGCACCGGCTTGCCCACCTGAAACGGGCGCATCAACAAAGCCCACTCCTTGTTGAGCCGCTATCACTGCTATTTCACGAGCCACTTGGGCCGAGGCTGTGGTGTGATCTATCAATACAGCACCAGCAGCCATGCCTGATAGCACGCCCACATCACCATACACAACACTGCGTAAATCATCGTCGTTGCCTACACAAATAAATACAAAATCAGCTTCAAAGGCAGCTTCAAAAGGTGTGGCAGCAATCTGTCCTCCATGTTCATGTTGCCATGCTTTAGCCTTGGCAGCAGTGCGGTTGTAAACACAAACCTTATGGCCGTGTGCAACCAAATGACCCGCCATCGGGTAACCCATTACACCTAAACCAATAAACGCTACTTTACTCATTTTCATATTCCACTAGTCAACAATTTAAACGCCATTAAAGGCTATACAGCGTTCTAAAACAAGCCTAAATAAAAACTTCCTGTGCACATGCATCGTGCCGCTTTTAAAGCCACCTGTGCCGCTTTATTTAGTGAATATAAAATACGCTTGCGTTAGGCTTTTACTCAAGGCAAAATGCCGCCAATATTATATTTTTGAGAGCTTAACACCATGTCCTTACGCCTAGGCATAGACACGGGCGGCACTTATACAGATGCTGTCATTATCAATGAACAAAACCAAGTGTTAGTCGCTGTAAAAAGCCTCACTACACGGCACAATTTAGCCATTGGTATTGGCGAATCTATTGGTAAAATCTCTACGCAATTATTAGCTGATATAGAAATGGTGTCTCTATCCACCACACTCACTAC
>DKMQ01000071.1:6197-7801 GCA_002470565.1 Oceanospirillaceae bacterium UBA7410
AAACCATTAGATATTGCCACAGCTAAAGCCGCCATTTTAGCTAACAAAGACAAAGTCTCCGCTTTTTCAGTCTCTGCGCAGTTTGGTGTGCGCAACCCAAGTCACGAAGTACAGTTACAAGAGTTAGTCACGCAGCTTACTGGCATGCCTGTGACCTGTGGCCATGAGCTTGCTACAAGCCTAGGGGCACCACGGCGCGCACTCACCGCCTCACTTAATGCTCGCATGATCCCGTTCATTCAAGATCTCATTCAAGCGGTAAGAGATATTTTACAACAACTTAATATTCAAGCGCCTTTAATGATTGTCAAAGGCGATGGTTCTATTGTAAACGCAGACACCGCTCTTGTTCACCCAGTCACCACCATACTATCTGGCCCAGCAGCCAGTGTCATAGGTGCCTGCGCACTATCAGGCAGCCGCAACGCTATTATCGCTGACATGGGAGGCACCACTACAGACATTGCTATAGTCACCAATGGTCAGCCAGAACTTGCAAGCGAAGGCGCCCGAGTAGGTGATTGGCAGCCAATGGTTGAGACAGTTAAGGTTTACTCCATCGGTTTAGGTGGTGACAGTGAAGTGAGATTTTATGGTGGTAGTATTGCTTTAGGGCCACGGCGTGTAGTGCCATTAAGCTTATTGGCACTACAATACCCTAAAGTGTTAAAGCGCTTACAAGCTCATCTGGATGATGGCCCTACACCTAGACACAATCGTTTTGTAACACGCCTTGAGAGCAATCAAGCACTAATCAATCAGTTTACACCTATAGAGCATCAAGCTTGGGAAATGCTCGAGCATGGCCCTGCCGAAATGGAAACCTTAGTCTTTGAAAACCAAGACGTAGCCAAAGCGTTAGCCCGCTTAGAGCGCAAAGGTATGGTGATTTATTCTGGTTTCACGCCCTCAGATGCCGCCCACGTGCTAGGTCATAGTAGCCATTGGAGTGTTGAAGGTGCCAAGCTTGCATCGCAAATTTGGGCTCGCCAAATGCGCCATCTTTATGGTTTTGGGTCATGGGAAAAAGGCAATTCACAAGAACCTGCCCAAAGGGTATTTACCTTAATGAATGATGCTATTTGTCAAACATTGCTAGAGGCAGGCTTACACCAGGAAAACCTGCTTAATGAAGCTCGCTCACGTAATTTAGCTGGATTATTGGGTAAGCTCATCCTTAAAAATGGCGAAAAAGATGATGATAATGCCTTATTTGGCATTAACTTCGGTAAAAGTCACTCCTTAGTTGCTGTAGGCGCACCAGCTGCAACCTATTATCCACTTGCAGCAAAGAGCCTAAGCCTAGACCTTATTTTACCTCAGTATGGCCATGTAGCTAATGCTGTTGGTGCGGTCATGGGCAGCGTAGTGCAACGCTCAGAAATTATCATTACCCAACCCACACAAGGGATTTTTCGTATTTTCCATGGCGCAACACCGTTTGACTGTACCAACTTAGATGATGCACTTAATCAGGCTGAATCAATTGTCAAAGAACAAGCCCATCACCTTGCTAAATCAGCGGGTGCTGGTGAGGTGGAGATCACTATCCGCCATGACAATAAACACGTGACTTCTGAACTAGATGGCGACTTATTTGTAGA
>DKMQ01000091.1:0-5276 GCA_002470565.1 Oceanospirillaceae bacterium UBA7410
TTCACCTAAAACTCCGGATCCCAATCGACCCACATAACACCTCCGAGGAGGTCAATCTCTGTAATCACTTGATCTGGCAAGTAAGGTATTAGACGCTCGTTACGATCAATACTTTCTTCATTGCCTTTTACCACTAGCACATCATTAGAGCCAGTGGCGATCAGGTGGTCGACCTTGCCGAGTTTTACCCCTGCAACAGTCTCTACGTTCAGCCCAGTCAGTTGTTGCCAATAATAATCACCGTCTTCTAAATCTGGCAATATGGCACGATCTACCGAAATATCTAATCCGCAAAATTCGCGGGCTTGATCACGGCCTTCACAACCTTCTAGTAATGCTATTAATCCTTTGCCGTGGGTCTTACCCTGGGTAACTTTCAGTTCTTGCCAAACACCGTCGATACAGGTTTGCCAAGGTTGATAGTCAAAGATGTTTTGCATTGGTTCGGTGCTTGAAAACACTTTTACCCAGCCCTTCACTCCGTAAACGGTAGTGATACGACCCAGCTTTACGCGTTGGTCTAGAGCCATGATCCACAATCCTTACAACAATGAGTTAACAACAAAATGCTTAGTTAGCTGTTATACAGCTACTTTGCGGGCCGCTTTAATCAGTCCAGCAACACGTACAGTTGGTTGAGCACCTTGGCTCATCCAAAAGTCTACGCGCTGCATGTCAATCCGAGTTACTTCTTCTTGGCCACGAGCAACTGGGTTATGAAAACCCACACGCTCAATAAAGCGACCGTCACGCGGATTGCGCTGATCAGCTACAGTTAAATGATAGAAAGGGCGCTTTTTAGAGCCCCCACGAGCTAAACGAATGATTACCATTGCGTTAGATCCCTTTACGTCGTGTAAGTTTTGAAATCACTTACTATTCATCAATGCAACGCGCCATAATTGGCGACATCACGGAAATGGGCATTACCCCGGCTGAATTAATAGCATGTCAAACATGCCTAAATCAGGGCGGGTATTGTACGTCAAACTACACACTAGTACAAACTTATCCTTATCTATATTGTGCAACCAATTAAGGCTTTAAAACGCCTTGTAGCTAGGCTCTTTTTTGTAATTGATTTACAGCCTTTTGTGGAGTATCTTCGCAATATCAAGATAAAGGCTTTTAAAGCGCTGCCTTGACATAGGAATAGGCGAGCATTAGCTCATCTATTTTATTTAGACGCAGCCAATTAGGAGTATTTATGCGCACAAATATCGGCAAATCCACCCAAAGCATCTGGGGTGGAGAACAAGAGCACGAGCTTTATGAACGCTCAACTCAAGTCCCTGTAGTGCATAGCGTGTCTTTTGCATACAAAGACATCGATACATGGCACAAAGTAGCTCTAGGCGAAGAGCCTGGACACATTTACTCTCGCAACACCAACCCCACCGTGCGCGCCTTTGAAGACAAAGTTAAAGTATTAGAAGGCGCACAAGCTGCTACCAGCTTTTCTTCTGGCATGGCAGCTATTAGTAATACTTTGGCCACTTTCCTTAAACCTGGTGACCGCGTTGTGTCCATTAAAGACAGCTATGGCGGCACTAATGTTATTTTTAATGAGTTTTTGCCTCCCTTAGGTATTGAAGTGGCTCTGTGCGCAACAGGAGATTATGAGGAATTACAAACCCAGATCGATAAAGGCTGCACGTTGCTGTATCTAGAAACACCAACAAACCCCACTATTAAAATTGTGGATATTAAGCGCTTATCTGCCAAAGCTCACAGTGTGGGTGCACTAGTGGTAGTAGACAACACTTTTGCCACGCCTATAAATCAGTTGCCGCTAGAGCTTGGTGCTGACATTGTCTTGCACTCAGCGTCTAAGTATCTTGGTGGCCACGCTGACGCATTAGGTGGTGTCATCTGTGCCTCTAAAGAGTTAGTTCAACAGGTATATCATTACCGAGAAATAAACGGTGCTACTTTGGCCCCTATGGATGCCTATAGCTTGCTGCGCGGTATGAAAACTCTAAAGTTACGCGTGGAACGCCAAAACGACAACGCCATGGCAGTAGCTCGTTACCTAGAAAGCCACCCCATGGTAGAACAAGTCAACTACCCTGGCCTTGAATCCCATGCTGGCCATGACATAGCCAAACAACAGATGTCTGGTTTTGGCGGCATGCTAAGCTTTTCTGTGCATGGTGGCCTAGATGCTATTAAGAAATTTTTACCACGCCTTAATTACGCTCACATGGCCGCAAATTTAGGCTGTGTTGAAACCGTAGTAGGCCCTCCTGTAACCACTTCGCATGTAGAGTGCACCGCACAAGAACGCGCGGCAGCTGGCATACCCGAAGGCCTAGTACGCTATTCTACCGGCATTGAAGATATTGAAGACCTGATCAATGATTTAGAGCAAGCGCTTAGTATATTAAAGTAAGTCCATTAAATGGAGGCTATCAAATGAAACCTATAAAAAGACGCTTTGAAGCCAGTGAATATCTATCTCGTCAAGCCAAAACACGCACTGCCATGGAGGCGGCCAATGTTGAATTGCTTATCATTTATGACCCTGCCAACATGTATTGGCTTACAGGTTATGATGGCTGGTCATTTTATGTGCACCAATGTGTAGTCATAGGCAGCGATGGCACACTATTTTGGTATGGCCGAGGCATTGATGCCAAGGGTGCAGAGCTCACAACCGACCTAAAACTTGATAATATCCTTACCTACCCTGATGATTATGTAATGACGCCAGAGCGCCACCCCATGGAGTTTTTAGCTACAATATTACAAAAAAAGGGTTTAGATAAATGTGCTATTGGTCTAGAAAAAGATAATTACTACTTTTCTGCACGAGCCGCTGAATCACTGTATGCCACTTTGCCAAACGCTCAATTTAGCGACCAAACTGGCCTAGTAAACTGGCAGCGGGCAGTAAAATCACCTACTGAAATTATTTACATGAAACGCGCTGGAAAAGTAATTGAAGGCGTTTACGAGCGCATCATGCAGGTGGCACACGCAGGTATGCGCAAAAATGACCTAGTAGCAGAAATCTTGCACGCCAGCGCCCAAGGTAAGGGTGGGCACTATGGTGATTACCCCTCTATTGTGCCGCTGATTGGCGCAGGTGATGAAGCTGCGGCTTGCCATATGACATGGGACGATCAGCCTTTGAGCTTGGATGATGGCATGTTTTTGGAGCTTGCAGGCGCCCACAATAGATATCATTGCCCATGTTCTAGGACCTTGTTTTTAGGCACCCCTACACAAAAATACCTAGACATTGAAAAGATCATTAACGAATGTATTTTTAATGCCTTACAACTATTTAAGCCTGGCATTGCCTGTTCTGAAATTGCCCAAAATTTTACAGCCACTCTTAAGCGCCATGGCTACGAAAAAAATAACCGCGTAGGCTATCCTATTGGCCTGAGTTACCCACCCGACTGGGGTGAGCGCACCATGAGCCTAAGAGCCAATGACCACACCTTGCTAGAGGAGAATATGACATTTCATTTTATGCCCGCCATCTGGTTTGACGATTGGGGGTTTGAGATGACTGAAAGTGTTCGTGTCACCCCTAATGGTGGGGAGTGCTTATCTAATGTGCCTCGACAACTGTTGGTGAAGTAACTGCTATGAAAAACAACCCTATCAGCGCCACAATTGACTTCGAAGAAGACGGTATTCAGCATGGGTTCCTTAAAGTGCCCTACTCCAGCAACCTATCTGCATGGGGATCAGTGATGATTCCTATCACTCAACTTAAACGTGGTGATGGCCCTACCGCTCTGCTATCTGGTGGTAATCATGGTGACGAATATGAGGGGCCCACTGCCCTATTTGATTTAGCTAATCAACTATCCATAGAACGGGTTAATGGGCGTATTATTATCATTCCAGCTATGAATCATCCTGCTTTTGTTGCCGCCGATCGGGTTTCACCCATCGATAACGTTAACCTTAACCGCACCTTTCCTGGTAATCCACAAGGCACCGTTACACAAGTTATTGCCGACTATTTTAGCCGCACCTTAGTACCCATGGCAGACATAGTATTGGACATCCATTCCGGCGGGAAAACTTTGGACTGCTTACCCTTTGCAGCTTCTCATGTACTTGAAGACAAAGCGTTAGAGGCTCGCTGTGAAGCCGCCGCAAAAGCTTTTGGCGCGCCTTTCTTGCTGAAAATGCTAGAGCTAGATGCAGACGCCATGTACGACACTCAAGTTGAATCTATGGGCAAAACCTTCGTGACGACAGAGCTTGGTGGTGGTGGCACTAGCACGCCCAATACCATGGCAGTGGCTCACAATGGTGTGCACAATTTACTTGTGCATGCTGGCATACTTAGCGCTAAGCTGAAACCCAACACCACGCCCACCATACATCTAAGCATGCCAGACAGCAGCTCATTCATTTGTTGTTACCATGAAGGTTTAGTAGAGCCTTGTGTGGGGCTAGGTGATAAGGTAAAAACTGGTGATTTAGTGGCCAAAATTCATAACATCCAGCGCACTGGCTGCGATCCAGCACTCTATTATGCAAAACGTGATGGGATGGTATGTATAAAACATGCCCCATCACTTATCAGTATGGGTGATAATTTATTTGTGATTGCGCAGATTGAAGACCCCACCAATTAAGGCAAGTCTTGTTTTTTCCGAATGGTGGTTGTTTCAACCACATCTTCTAACAATCGAGCTTCTAGCTCAGCTGCAGACATGTAATCTAAATCCCAATGATTACAAATATCATTTCTAAAACGTGTGTGATTTTTTTGAGTAGATTTTGACTTCTTACGGTCAAAGTAGTTTAGTAATTTCTGACTAATGCTCATGGCATTGATACCCCAACCATTGACTGGTTTGTTTACTAACAATAGTTAATTGGTTTTAGCTTACTTAACGACTCATTTAAAGACGTATGTTGAAATAAATACCTACCTTTACACAACCATACAAAAAAACAATACTATACAAAAATTATCGGTGTACAAGTATTTACTTGTACAGTATCATTTTTTGTATAACTATTTTTTGGCAGTGATCGCTCCATTGCCTGTGTGGCACATAGACTATGCAACAACGTAAAATTGACTCTAAGCTTACTGATATCGCACAACAGTCTGTGTCTAACATGGGCAGCATTTTGATTGGAGAGCTAAATGAATCTGTAGCAAACGTAGATTTTGAAGGCATGCTAAGCCGATCTTCTGCCCTATCTAGATTTGCCAAAAATAACACCCGTAGTCATCTTTTAATGAATGATTTAAAGACTATGGCCCAAGGTAGCCCTCTTGGCAGCATGGCAGC
>DKMQ01000091.1:5385-8772 GCA_002470565.1 Oceanospirillaceae bacterium UBA7410
TCAGTGCGCTGCCTTTGCTGCTTCAACAACTATACTCTGGCGGCATTGACACAATGCATGCTCACCACACCTTGGAACAATGGTCATATTCAGCGCCTAAGTTAATCGCTCAATGTGTGAGCAATGCCTTACTGACTAATGGTGAGGCGCTAATAAGGTCAAGGTTAGTGGATCTTTTAGGCGCTTTGAATGGGGATGAAGTTACACAAACTCTTGCTCACATAGCTGTCGATACTCAAGAATCTTCCCCTGTTCGCATCGCAGCTATTAGTGCATTTAGTGGTCGTAGTGATTTTTTTACACAGTCATTTAAGCCAGTATTGCATCAACTTGCAAAGCAAAGTAATGAGATAGGTGCTTATGCGACGTTAGCCATTCATGACCAAGCCATGGCGCAGCCCACGCAAAGCATCAGCCTTGATGGCGGCCTGCGCATGTGTCAATTAGTGCTTGCACAGGTTGATAAATCTTTAAGCTTTGGTGGTTGTGGTGAAACGGGCGGCGTAGCTAGCTTGCTTGTGTCACTTGGTGATGCCTTAGCACGTCAAAAAGATATTGACCAAGTGCTTACCATAGGGCTGGGCAGCGCTGAAGACGCCATAAACGCCCTTAACGTGCCTAAAAACACCCCTCAACCCTTTCACATTGTTAGTGCTGGAGATACCTTGCGCCCTATGCATAGCACCAATGCTTGGGAGCATTTACCTGTACTTAAGCGCAGCATTAAACGCTGTTTAGGTCATTTTGGTGGCGTGGATTTAATTCATTTACGCATGTTAGATGCAGGCACGTTTGCAGGGGCTAGCGTTGCCAATGCATTAGATATTCCCGTATGCTTTAGTTTCGCACCAGACCCACAAAATACTGTACAGTCTATGCGCACTGGCAAACAGTTAACCCAAGATGATTTTCTCAGCGCTGATGCTCAAAGCAACCTATGGTTTCGAGCGCGCATGTTAGAAAAAATGGCTCGTACGTCAAGCCATGTAGCGTTATTTCCTCAGAAAAAATGCGCCTTATTACTACAAGATATCCGTAAAGATCTTAACCACCAAACACAGCAATCAGTCACCATAGCAGAGGGTATTGATATTAGACTGATTCGTGAAGCAGCGTTGAGTTATTCACACCTAAAGCACCACGCAGCTCATGGCGTCATTGCCCAATTAGAAGAGAAAATTTGCGCCACTAGGCGCCATTTACCCCTGTTGCTGAGTGTGGGCCGCTTTCATCCTATTAAAGGTATGGCGCGCATTGTCACTGCATGGGCTGCAAACCCATTGCTCCACAATACCTGTAACTTAGTATTGGTGGGAGGCAATTTAAATAACCCATCCACTGTAGAAACTTCTGTCATACAAGCCATTGACGCGACAGTGCCTCTTAATGACCCGCGCAGAGCAGGTTTGATTATGCTCGGCGGTCGCCCAAGGGCTGAGACTGCCCAGCTGATGGTGGCCACTATGATGGGCCGGTCTGGCTATTGGGCTGATGGTGGCATTTATGTGGATGGCGCGCCTAAAGAAGAGTTTGGTTTGGCTTTGATAGAAGCGCTAGCCACAGGATTAGTGGTGGTAGCTCCAAGCACTGGCGGGCCTTCTACCTTTGTAGATCATGGCGACACTGGCATTCTTGTGGATCCAGACCATAACTTTGGAAGTTCTATTATTCAAGGGTTTTCACTAGTAGGGCGTGCAGGTAGAATTCGCAAAGCACAAACCATGGTTGAACAACGCTACGCTATAGATACCATGGCAGAAAAACTCACTTCGCTGTACATAACGGTTAAAGATTAAATATGACACTTTTGGTGATTAGTCCTGATTTTATTTCCCATTACAGCCCTTTGGCAGTTGTCGCTAAAGCAGCACAAGCCGCCGGCCAAAGAGTAGTGGTTGCCACAGGGGAAAATATGGCCCCTCGCGTTCACGCTGAAGGCTTTGAATGGCAACTTTTGCAGCTAAGTCAAAGTGCCAACAGTGGGATTGCACAAAAAAATCCAGCCATTACGCGTTTTTTAAACGCCACTAAAGAAGGTGCTATAGCCACCATTACCTGCCAAGCATTAGATAGAGAAAAAGATTTGCTTTGGCAGCCAGTTGAAGTGGCAAAAAAAATTGCTTCGCTCTGTGAAGATATAGAGCCTGATGATATTTTAGTTGATCACATTTCGTTTGGTTCCACCCTTGGGGTATATGCCACAGGCAGGCCTTTTACTACGCTTATTCCAGGTCATCCAAGCCAACTACCTGTCGGCAATGAACGCTACGGTATCCCCGCAGTTTGGCCCAATTGCATGCAACCTAAAGCAGATGAGTTGGCGCGCCAAGAGGATATTACCGACCGAGTCACTGCAAAATTTACTGCACTTTGGAATGCCGCTTTACAAAAAATTGCACCCAACATGACCCCTGTAAAGGATGCCTTTCGCGTGCATGGCAACCAAGTGCTCTACAACAGCCCAAAGCATTACCACAACGTTGAGCGCGAAGCCCACTTGCCATTGAAACATGTTTTTGTTGGGCCATTAATACGCGAAGAAGAGCTTACACAGACTTATCAAACATGGCTTGATGCTACTGATGAAAGGCCTACCGTTTATGTTGCTTTAGGTACTTTTTTATCGCACCGAGACGATGTATTGAAAAAACTATCACATGCTTTGCAACAAACTAATGCGCGCGTGGCCATGGCTATCGGTTCCAATTTGAAGTCTGACTTTGAACCCTTGCCCACTGATTGGTTGGTGGAAGCTAGCTTACCTCAAATAGGGCTATTGCAAGGTTGCGATCTGATCATTCACCATGGTGGCAATAACAGCGTGCAAGAAGCTTTAGCTTTGGGTGTGCGCCAAATAATATTACCCTTTTCAACTGATCAATTTGCTAACGCTTCTGATTTAGAGCGCAGTGGGCAAGCTTTTGTAATGTCACCTAATGATATTTGCGTTTTAAGCTTAGCCAAGCTTATTAAGGACGCCCTAGCCTTACCCAAACCTAAAAAATCTATACCGATCAGCTCTGCGATATTAGCCAACACTTTATCTAACAGGTAGTAACCTAGAAAAGCCAGTTTGGCTTAGTTTTCTTTACGAGCAATAATGCCATCGCGCACTAAACGCAGCCGCACACCAAGGCTTAATAGAGGTTGAACAGGCAATGCATTAGGCTTAGGTCTAGCCTCTATCATCGCCATGGTATCAGTCATTTGGCCACTAGCACGGTAGGCCATTTGTTCCCCAAACAAGGTAGCTAAACCGATGCCACCTCCGTTGTAGCAGCCTGCCACCAATAGTTTTGAATCTAGCTGATCAAACACTTGGCCATTATTACCACTAATACAGGTAATACCAGACCAACAGCTATCAAAAAGATCATCACTTAGTTG
>DKMQ01000015.1:0-3209 GCA_002470565.1 Oceanospirillaceae bacterium UBA7410
CTTTGGCCAGTGGCGCCAATAGCAACCCCTCTAAATATGCTGCCGTCTTCTAAAGCCAGAATGGCGGGAGTAGTCAATGGGGGCCTCCTCAGGTATGGTGCGTGATACATGCTAATGATTTTTTAACAGCTATATTAAAATGCTGGCTCTAGTCGCAAAAAAGCGAGGTGTGTTAGACACACCCCGCTTTTTATAAATGCTATGACTGGCAGCTAAGTTATTGCGCCTGTTAACTGGTGAAATTATACAGAACAATGACGGCATTTGTCTAGAAGATTCTAATACTCTAGCTTATAAACTAGTCTTTTAAAGCCAATACATCTTGCATATCATACAATCCACTTGGCTGCCCTTGCAGCCATGAGCACGCTCGCACGGCCCCTTTTGCAAACGTCATTCGACTGCTTGCTTTGTGGGTAATTTCAATACGCTCGCCTTCGCTAGCAAACAACACAGTGTGATCGCCCACAACATCACCAGCACGTATGGTTTCAAAACCTATCTCATTAGCCGAGCGAGGCCCAGTAATGCCTTCACGCCCATAAACGGCGCACTTTGCTAAATCACGACCCATGGCATCTGCAACCACCTCACCTAAGCGCAAAGCAGTGCCTGATGGCGCATCAACCTTATGGCGATGATGGGTTTCAATGATTTCAACATCATACCCATCTTGAAGCACGCTAGCTGCACGATGAAGAATATCCAACAATAGGTTGATGCCCACACTCATATTAGGTGAAAAGACTACAGGTGTGTGTTGTGCAAACTCATGCAGCGCCTGCTTATCTGCACTACTTAAGCCGGTAGTACCGATCACCATGGCTTTGTTTAGCCTGACACATTCTTGCAGATTGATAAGGGTGAGTTTGGGATTAGTGAAGTCGATGAGGACATCAAAGTCATCGCTAGCATCGGCTAAAGACGGCTTAACAAACACACCCAATTTACCCACACCAGCAAGCTCACCAGCATCTGCTCCCACTAAACTGCTATTAGGTGAAACAATTGCTGCACCTAGGCTTAGCCCTGAAGCTTGCGTCACTGCCTCAATAAGCACTTTGCCCATACGCCCGGCGGCGCCCATTACTGCTATTCGTGCCATGCCCACCTCTACAAATGCCATACGTTATGTTGTTGGCAATAACAAACTGCTTTAACCATCTTCAAAGAAGCTCTTAACTCCTTCAAACCAAGATGATTTTTTAGGAGAGTGTTTACCTTTGGTAGCTTCCATAGTGTCATGGAATTTGCGCAATAGGTCTTTTTGCTCTTTATTAAGATGTACTGGCGTTTCTACTGCCACACGACACATTAGATCGCCCTGACTACCGCCACGTACTTGTGTTACACCTTTGCCACGCAAGCGGAACATTTTGCCACTTTGCGCACCTTCTGGAATTTTTAACTTAACACGACCATCCAAGGTTGGCACTTCAATTTCGCCCCCCAGTGCCGCATCCGTAAAGCTAATAGGCACATCACAGTATAAATGCTTACCGTCTCGGGTAAATATTTTATGCTCACGCACAGATACTTGCACATAAAGGTCACCACTTGGGCCACCATTGACGCCAGCTTCACCTTCTCCAGTTAAGCGAATACGATCACCAGTGTCCACCCCAGCTGGAATCTTCACTGACAAGGTTTTGTATTCTTGCACTCGGCCTTCACCATGGCATGAACGACAAGGGTCACTAATAACCTTGCCATTACCATGACAACTAGGGCAAGTTTGCTGCACCGAAAAGAAACCTTGCTGCATGCGCACTTGGCCTTGGCCATGGCACGTACCACAGGTTTTACTGCTAGTGCCAGGCTTAGCGCCAGAGCCATCACACGGCTGACACTCTACCTGTGTAGGTATACGAATTTCTTCTGTAGCACCACGAACAGCCTGCTCCAGGCTCAATTCCATGGTGTACTTTAAATCTGACCCACGCTGAACACTAGAGCGACCACCGCCACCAGCACCACCGAAAATATCGCCAAACATATCACCAAATACATCACCAAAACCAGCGCCACCAGCACCGCCACCGCGCGCGTTGGGGTCTACGCCCGCATGACCATGTCGGTCGTATGCTGCTCTTTTTTGGTCGTCTGATAATATTTCGTAAGCTTCATTCACTTCTTGAAAGCTTGCATCGGCGGATTTATCCCCCGGATTACGGTCTGGGTGATACTTCATCGCCATACGGCGAAAAGCCTTTTTAATATCTTTTTTATCGGTGTCTTTGGCCACGCCAAGAACTTCATAAAAATCGCGTTTAGACATAGTTATTCCATTTAGCTCCTGTTTTTACCACTAGAAGCAGATACAAGAACGCAGGGCTATGCCCCGCGTTGTATAAATGCGCTAGTTTTAACTAGCACTAGCAAGCATATCGCGCTTACTTTTTATCTTCGTCTTTGTCTTCATCTTTAACTTCTTCAAACTCAGCATCAACAGCATCGTCTGCGCCCGTATCATCTGAAGCTTCAGCATCACCCTGCGCACCAGCTTCTTCTGCATACATCTTTTGTGCAATCACACCAGATGCTTCAGTTAGCGTAGCTGTGGCAGTTTCAATCGCTTCTTTGTCGTCGCCTTTAAGAGCTTCTTCAAGAGCTTCAATCGCTGTTTGCACTGTGGCTTTTTCTTCATCAGAAGCTTTATCACCAGCTTCTTCGATCATCTTCTTAGATGAGTGAACCATGCCATCGGCAGTGTTGCGAGCTTTAACCATTTCCTCAAACTTTTCGTCTTCAGCAGCGTTAATCTCTGCATCTTGTACCATTTGTTCGATTTCTTCGTCGCTCAAACCAGATGACGCTTTAATGATGATCGACTGCTCTTTACCCGTGCCTTTATCTTTAGCAGACACGTTCAAGATACCGTTGGAATCAATATCAAAGCTCACTTCAATTTGTGGCATGCCACGTGGTGCTGGTGGAATGTCGCTAAGATCAAAACGTCCTAAAGACTTATTTTGTGTCGCTTGCTTACGCTCGCCCTGACATACATGAATGGTCACAGCAGATTGATTGTCATCTGCGGTAGAGAACACCTGTGATTTCTTGGTTGGGATCGTGGTGTTTTTGTCGATCACCGAAGTCATCACACCACCCATAGTTTCAATACCAAGTGTTAATGGCGTAACGTCTAGCAACAATACGTCTGTTACGTCACCAGCCAATACACCACCTTGAATCGCTGCGCCAATGGC
>DKMQ01000015.1:3333-9654 GCA_002470565.1 Oceanospirillaceae bacterium UBA7410
AGCGCTTGAATACATGGCTTCAAAGTTCTTGATACTAGATCTTCCACCAAAGACTCTAACTTAGCGCGAGAGATTTTTACGTTAAGGTGCTTAGGACCAGAAGCGTCTGCAGTGATGTAGGGTAGGTTTACATCTGTTTGGCTTGAGCTGGACAATTCAACCTTAGCTTTTTCTGCAGCTTCTTTTAAACGCTGCAGTGCTAGCGGGTCATTATGCAAATCGATGCCAGAATCTTTCTTAAACTCAGCCGCCAAAAACTCGATCAATCGTAGGTCGAAATCTTCACCACCTAGGAATGTGTCACCGTTAGTGGCCAGTACTTCAAACTGGGTTTCGCCATCTACATCAGCGATTTCGATGATAGAGATGTCAAATGTGCCGCCGCCCAAGTCATATACTGCAATAGTAGAATCACCACGGCTCTTATCAAGACCATAGGCCAGCGCTGCTGCGGTAGGCTCGTTGATGATACGCTTCACTTCAAGACCAGCAATACGTCCAGCATCCTTAGTTGCCTGGCGCTGAGAGTCATTAAAGTAGGCTGGCACAGTAATAACTGCCTCTGTTACCTTTTCGCCTAGATAGTCTTCAGCTGTTTTTTTCATCTTCTTCAAGATTTCAGCAGCAATCTGTGGTGGTGCTTTGCTGTCGCCGTTTACATTAACCCAAGCATCACCATTGTCGGCTGCTTCAATTTTGTATGGCACCATTTTAATGTCTTTTTGTACAACGTCGTCTTTAAATTTGCGACCGATCAAACGCTTAATAGCAAATAGGGTATTGATAGGGTTAGTTACCGCTTGGCGCTTAGCCGATTGACCCACTAAAATTTCGCCATCAGCAGCAAAAGCAATAATAGACGGCGTGGTGCGATCACCCTCTGCATTCTCAATTACCTTAGCGCTGCCGCCATCTAAAACAGACACACACGAGTTAGTTGTGCCTAAGTCAATACCAATGATCTTTCCCATCATAAACTCCAATTCTTAATTCACCCTTATAGGGCTTTTGTTTCAATTCTGCTTCAGTAACACTAGTGCCTTTAAGCCCTCTTTAAGCTCAAGGTTAGCGCTAATTGCTTGCATTCTTATATAAGGCCTTATGTCACTCTTTCAAGGACAAAAGGTTAATTATTCTATTTAGAAACGACTACCATGGCCGGACGAACAAGACGGCCATTGAGGGTATATCCTTTTTGAAAAACCTCCATCACAGTATTAGGCTCTAAATCTGGGTTAGGCACTGCAGTCATGGCTTCATGTAACGCTGGATTAAACGGTTCGCCATGGGGATCAAGCTGATCTACATTGAACTTCTTCAATCCATCTAGCAGCATTTTTTGGCTCATTTCCACGCCTTCAAGCAAGCTCTTCAAGCTAGCTCCTTCAGCACTTCCTGCTTCAATAGCGCGGCCTAAGTTATCTAATAAAGAAACCACCTCTGCCATCAATTTTTCTTGGCCAAACTTGTGTGCTTTAGCCACATCCTGCTCACTTCTGCGGCGAATATTTTGAGCATCAGCTTGAGCTCGCAATACGTCACCTTGTTGCTCATCTATTTTAGCTAAAGCGACTTCTAGCTGCGCCTGCACTGACTCAACTGTTATTTCTTCCAGCACCGACTCAGCCGCGGTTTCCACAGCGTCTTCTGGCGTATTAATATCCAGCTCAACTTCAGTTGCAGATGGCTGCTCTTGCTCACTCATAGACTTCTCCCTTACATAACTTTCGCAACCTTGACTATAAGGTCGCTTGACTGGAAATCTATATGGGGACATCACCGCGTGATTCAAGCAATTACTGCCCACTTTTATTAGGTTTTTAATAAAAATATAACACTACAGATAAAAAATACTGGACATGCAACCACTACTGGATATAATCACAGTATAATAATTCACTGGAGCAGCTCTATGTTGCAACAACTAATTGTTCACCATTACGCCTTAGTCGATTTTTTACACTTAGATTTCAGCCACAGAATGACGGCTATCAGTGGCGAAACAGGCGCTGGTAAATCCATACTTCTTGGTGCTTTGGGCTTAGCTCTAGGCGATAGGGCCGAGTCTGGCTGCGTAAGACAAGGCGCTGAACGGGCCGATATTCATGCTGTTTTTGACCTAAGCCACCTACCCCAAATAAAAGATTATTTATCTGCTAAACATTTAGCCACAGCGCAAGACCCAGATACCTGCATACTGCGTCGCATGGTTAACCAAGATGGCCGATCCAGAGGCTATATAAATGGTAATCCAGTAAATATAACAGCCTTAAAAGAGCTAGGCCGCCAACTAATTAACATCCACGGCCAGCACGAACATCAGCATTTATTGGGCCGTGACAGCCATCAAACCCTTTTAGACGCCTTTGGAAATTACCCCACACATCAAGAAGCAGTAGCACATATCAGCCATGAATGGCTTGAGCTTGATCGACAAATTAAAGCGCTCACAGGTGGCCAGCAGCTATCTGAAGCAGAGCAACAGCTTTTGCAATATCAAGTAGATGAGCTAGAACAACTAAGCCTTTTACCTGATGAATTACTCGCCCTAGAGCAAGAGCACAAACAAAGAGCTAACGCAGACCAACTATTACAAGCCGTGCGTTGCGCCCTACCAGATAACCCTCTGGGCGAAGACCCTACAGCTTGCATACAGCGCTGGCAACAGCAGCTACAAAACTTTAGCCAACATAGCCCACACTTAAGTGCGGCAGTAGATATGCTAGCTAATGCCTCGATACAAATAGAGGAGAGCCAAATAGAGCTGCAAAGCTTCCTACAAGGTTTTGATGAAGACCCCGCACGTTTGCAAAACTTAGAGCATCGCCTAGATCAAATTTACAGCATGGCCAGAAAACATAAAATTCAAGCAGCGGACTTACCTGAACACTTAGACGCATTGCAACAACAACTGAAACAAAACCAAGATCAAGAAGGACAACTTGAATCCATCCATCAGCAACAACAAGAGCTTACAGGCGCTTATGATATCGCCGCAGCCAAACTCACCAAAGCAAGGCAAGCGGCTGCTAAAAAACTTGAAAAAGCCGTGGGAGAGCAGCTTGTATTATTAGGCATGCCTAACTGTCGATTAGAACTAAGCATGCAAACTAAACCCGACACACGCTTACAAATTAATGGACGCGATGATACAGAAATTTTAATTAGCACTAACCCAGGCCAAAGCGCTAAACCTTTAGCTAAAATCGCATCCGGTGGTGAGTTATCTCGCATCAGCTTAGCCATACAGGTGGTTATCGCTACTACCAGCATTACACCAAGCTTGATATTTGACGAAGTAGATGTGGGAATTGGAGGCGCTACGGCTGAAATTGTAGGTCGCTTATTATCTCAACTAGGGCAACATTGCCAATTGTTGTGTATTACCCACCTACCTCAGGTAGCTAGTCAAGCACAACACCACTTACAAGTGAGTAAATCTAGCCAAGGCCAAACAACACATACACAAGTAGCAGCACTGGATGATAATCAAAGAATTCAAGAGATAGCGCGAATGCTTGGTGGGGTTAAGCTAACACAACAAACCTTAGCTCACGCCAAAGAAATGTTAGGTACTGGGGCCTTATTGCATTAACTTAACAATAGCTACACAGACGAATAAAGGCTAATAAAGTTAGCCTTTATTTACTCCATATAAATATACGGTGCGACTAGTAAGCTCATAGCCTAGCTCAGCGGCAATTTCTTTTAGGCGTTCATTGAGTACTGGATCATTAAACTCTTTTATACGACCAGACTTAATACATACAATGTGGTCATGGCTACTTTCTGTTGCCAGCTCAAACACTGAATTACCACCCTCAAAGTGATGCCGCACTACCAAACCTGCGGCCTCAAACTGCGTAAGCACACGATAAACTGTGGCTAAACCCACATCCTCGCCTTGCTCCATGAGCAGCTTATAGATGTCTTCCGCACTCCAATGATCGCCTTCAGTAGCTTGTTCAAGCATTTGGTAGATCTTCACACGTGGCAGGGTGACTTTTAGCCCCGCTTTACGTAATTCTTGGCTTTCTGATGCCATAGTATTGCTTACACTCTTTAGACTGTTGGATGATTAAGGTATGATTCTGGCTACAGACTCAATACATAGATTTGGCTAATGCAACGTTATCTTATCACGTCTCTTTTTATCGCGCTTATTAGTGGGTGCTCTACTATCGGTAATAACATCGATTTTTTAAGCGTACACAAAATTGATGTACAGCAAGGAAATATCATTACCGATGATATGATAGAGCTACTTCGCCCAGGGTTAACCGAAGATCAAGTGCAGTATGTAATGGGTACACCACTATTAATAGACACCTTCAACCCTAACCATTGGGACTATGTTTACCGATATCTCCAAGGTGATGGTCAGGTTGAAGAACGAAGAGTAAGGGTGGTTTTCAAACAAGGCCGAGTGAGCTCGATTGAGCAATAGTTCGAAACTACATCCATTGAACCTAGGCTTATAGTTATACCTTAGCTTTAAGCGCCGCTTTTGCAGCGCGGTTTGCTCTAGCTACTTTAGGATCTATGGTAAGTGGACGGTATATTTCTACCCTTTGCCCCTGTGTTATTTTCTCTGCTTGGGGGTTTTTCACTGCTTTACCAAAAATACCCATAGGCGTGCCCGCAAGCTGCAAACCCTCAAAGTGATCAACAATACCTGACATCACTGCCGCATCATAAACTGTGGTACCTACAGGCACTTTAATTGCCACAATTTTTTGCTGATCTGGTAGCGCAAACGCTACCTCTACATTAATCATGTTTTGTGTATCAGTCACATTATTCTCATTTATAGACATTGTCAGCACGCTTACAAAAAGCGTCAACCATATTAGCAGCTATGGGGCTAAACAACCCACCTAAAGCCTTACCTTTAAGCCCAGTTACACCAAACTCTAGGGCCATTTCTACTTTACACGCATCATGTCGTAGCGGCGTAAATATCCAGCTACCTCTCAAGTAGTCAAAAGGGCCATCTTGCAGCTCTAATACTATTTTTTCATCCGCGGTTAAAGTGTTTTGAGTCACAAACTGGTAACTAAGGCCTGCTTTAGCTAAATGCAGTCGAGCCGTCATACTGGTTTTGGATGACTCAATTAAGTCTACCTTAGAGCAGCCATCCAAAAATTCTGGATAGCTTTCCACATCATTCACCAAAGCATACATACTAGCCGCAGAATGCATCACCAACGCAGAACGATTTATAGAAGCCACAGCCTTGTACTCTTGATAAAAGGCTATATTAAAGTTAAAAGAGCTACCAATAAAGCAATATCACTATTTATTAAGAAAATGTCACTGCAGCCGATACAGGCTTGAGGTAGAATGCGTCCATGGCAAAGAAATCAAAAACTCAAAAGAGCTCAACCGGCACCATTGCCCTGAATAAACGGGCAAAGTTTGAATATCATTTAGATCAGCGTATAGAAGCTGGCATGGTATTAACCGGATGGGAAATAAAAAGCATACGTGATGGTCGTGCAAACCTGACAGATTCCTACGTGGTAATAAAAGACCAAGAGGCTTTTCTTGTAGGCGCACATTTTTCACCGCTAATGACCGCCTGCACTCATGTGGTAGCAGAGCCTCGTCGTGAGCGTAAACTTTTGTTAAACAAAAAAGAAATATCACGCTTATTTGCAGCATCCTCTCAAACGGGCCAAACCATAGTAGCCACAGCCATGTATTGGAAAGGCCATCGTGTTAAATGTGAAATTTGCCTAGCCAAAGGCAAACAACAGCATGACAAACGCGCTACAGAAAAAGACCGCGACTGGAGCAAACAAAAACACAGGATATTAATGAAAGCCTAACCCGCTTTTATAACTCCGGCTATTGCCTGCGCGCTTACCATTGCCCATTCATTTTCACGTCACAAAATTTGCACACTCCAAACACGCAATTAATCACACTATTAATTTAATGCTGTTATAATCATTCTCTCTAAAGGGGATGACTGGATTCGACGTTGGTTACAAACCCTGAGGTGCATGTCGAGAATGTAAGGTTTCTCGTAAATCCCACCTTGCAAAAGTTATAGTCGCAAACGACGAAAACTACGCACTAGCGGCTTAAATCCCGCTTACACTGATCACCGGATGCCTGTAAACGGTTGTGAAGTGGCTCGCAGAACAGGATCGTGTGGACTCCTCGCTCGTGGAGAAAACCCTAAAACTAATCGAGATCGCCTTATGCTCCCTGACACTTGGGCCGCGGTAGGTTAAAACAATAAAGTGATCTAAGCATGTAGAGCTGATGGCAGAGGACTGGCGGACGGGGGTTCGACTCCCCCCATCTCCACCA
>DKMQ01000066.1 GCA_002470565.1 Oceanospirillaceae bacterium UBA7410
CTGCATAGGGAATGACCACCCAAATTCTTGTTCAAATAGATTCTCAATAGTGTTGGAGGTTACTTGGTCTTTGTTGCTGGTAGCAATGACCAAGCCTGGTTTACCTTCTATGCGCAGTTGGCCGCTGCCCAAGGGGCCATTAATTAATAAATCAAATTCATTGCCTCTTTGGCGCCACGTTATTAGGCCAGAATTATTCTTATTATTAACATAAACAGCTAATTTACCTTCAACGTCCCACTGCACAAGCTGTTCTAGTTGCTTTTGTTTGTATGAAAACGGTGAGTAGGCATTGGCTGCTGTTGCTATAGATGGAAGGCTGCTTAAAGGTGCGGTACTGCAGGCTGCGATGCCTATGAAGGCTAAGCCTAAAACGGTGATCCGTATGAGGTTTTTAAACCCTCTAATCCTTGTGGAATTCATTTTGTGCATCCAAGATAGCTTGTTTAATAAGCGCATTATCAGGCTCTTTTTCAAGTGCAAGGTTCCATGTATTAAAAGCACCTTGAGTGTCTCCAAGAGCCCATTTTACAACACCCAAGTGAGCTGCCATTTCTGCTATGGGCATTATATCATAGGCTTGAGAGAGTAAATTTAGGGATTGTCTCAAATGTCCTAGCCGATATTTCACCCAGCCTAGGCTATCCATAATGGCAGGGTTTTTAGGATCTAGGGCGAGTGCTTTGAGAATCAATGCTTGGGCTTCTTTAAGCTTTATATTGCGTTCTGCATAGGAATAGCCCAAGGCATTAAGTGCGTTAACGTGATTAGGTTCTATGTCGATAATGCGCTGTAACATTTGTTCGGTGATATCAAATTGATGAAGTGAATCGGCAAATAAGGCGTAGGCATATAAAAGTGAAATATTATTGGGGTGTTTATGTAATGCTTTTTGGTAGATCTGTGTAGTTGCTTCAAAGTCTTGTGCTTGTTGTAGATAGCTTATTTCTAAAGCAAAAATATGTGGGCTTAAATCTTGGTTTTGATCGCGCAGCTGGAGAAAATATGAAGCCCTTGAAAGTGTGTTGGGGGCCTCTAGTTCAACCAGCAAGTTGAGGGCGTTGACTCGATCAGGGCCTTGGTTTATCTGACTTAAAAAACCGATAGCTTGATTGGGCAGCTCTTCACGAAGGGCACTTAGGGCCATATAGTAGAATGCGCTGTGCTTGGTTGGGTCAAGCTCTATAGCTTTTTTTAAATAAGAAATCGTTGCTGAATAATCATTATTTTCATAGGCTAAAAGGCCCGTTGAATATTGAAAGTAAAAGTGATTGGGCTGGCGCCTTGTTAGCTCTTTGAAATATTCATATGCCAAAACAGGGCGACGCATTAGCGTAAATGTTTGAGCATGCTGATTAATCAACACGCTAGGAGCCTGCTCCAGTGGTCTAGTATATTGGGACAAATAACGATCTGCACCGTCCAGATCATTACTTTGAATTAATAAATCCCCATAAAAAAATTGCGCTTCAAGGTACCTTTCATCAAATGATAGTGATGTTTCTATATGCGCTATAGCCTGATCAGTTTGGTCTAATTTTTTTGCCAAAATAGCCAGTGCGTAATAAATCTTTTTGTGACTTGGGTAGGTGTCTAGCCATAACTGGAATTGATGCTGTAAACCTTTTTTAGTTGCGTCAGTGCTTAAGTTCGCTACACGAACCAATCCTTCACCACCACCACGTTTAAGCTCTTTTTCTAAAGCATCTATGGTTTTTTCAAATTGTTGGTTAAGGCTTTGTGCCTGAGCGATGTATTGCCAGGGAAGTGGGTCTTGGGGTGCAAGCTGGCTCCATAAAAAACTAGCTTGAATGAGAAGGTCTGGTGTTTGAGAAAGCTGTGCTGAATATGTGGCTCGTATGGCGGTGTTTAGGTCTTGGGTTGATTTGGCAGCTTCAATCAGTTGTGTTGTTGAAGTTTTGTAATCGCCTCTTTGTAATGATAGTTCACCTATTAAAAGCTTAGATAGCTGCGCAGTAGTGAGGTTATGCTTAGGGCTTGGTAAATTTTGCTCAGTTTCTATGTTGCCAATTTTGATTGCACTATTACTTGTGCTGCTACAACTTATAACCATAACGCAGGCAATGACAACACCTACAAGGCGGGCACCCCAGTGAATGTTGAAGAATAAGTAAAGTGATGGCAATCCCGACAAAATTAAGTTTCTTTGCTAGTGCAGTAATGATTAAGTGTATCAAATGGGGGCCTTTACACAATACTCGCGTAACCACAAAATGATAAATATTAAACCGCTTTTTTGTGATTAGTAGGGCGCAAATACAATAGCCCTTACTTAGGCGCTTTGTTTGCTATGGAGGCGGTTAAGTTTCGGGTATAATAGTTTTTTTAGCGTTTCGTAACTGTTTGGCATCCGCAGACCATCATGACTTTGTTTGTATTCGGCATTAACCACACCACAGCCTCTGTTGATATGCGTGAAAAGCTTGCCTTCGCGCCAGAAATTACTGCGGCTGCTTTACAGCAGTTAGTGAGTCAAGAAGGGGTGTTAGAAGCGGCTATTTTATCTACCTGTAATCGCACAGAGATTTATGGCAGGCTGGACTTGGGTGCTGAAAAAGTTATTCAGCAGGATGCGCAATTAAGTATTGAGTCTGGTCATGTGATTGCCAAATGGTTATCTGACTTCCATCAGGTTCCTTTAGACCAAGTAAAGCACCACAGTTACTTTCAGCAAGACGACCAAGCTGTTAAACACATGATGCGAGTGGCAAGTGGCCTAGATTCTATGGTGTTGGGAGAGCCACAAATTCTTGGCCAGTTAAAGTCTAGTTTTTCTGTAGCACGACAAGAAAAAACCGCCACCAGCCATTTAATCCGCATGTTTCAAAGTGCCTTCAATATGGCTAAATATGTGCGCACTCATACGGCTATTGGTGAGAATCCAGTGTCTGTAGCCTTTGCTGCAGTGGCTATGGCGCGGCAAATTTTTGCTAATTTACAAGATCAAACTGCATTGCTCATTGGTGCTGGTGAAACCATAGAGCTAGTAGCTCGTCATTTACATGATGCAGGGCTAAAGAAAATTATTGTAGCTAATCGCACGTTAGCTAGGGCGCAAGAGTTGGCTCATGAATTTAATGCACAAGCGGTTTTGTTAGCAGATATTCCAGATCATCTAGCTGCTGCTGATATTGTAATTTCCTCTACTGCCAGCCAATTGCCCATATTAGGTAAAGGCGCAGTAGAGCTAGCACTTAAAGAGCGTAAACATAAGTTGATGTTTATGGTGGACATCGCAGTGCCTCGTGATATAGAAGCGCAAGTGGCCCAACTTGATGATGTTTATTTATATACCGTGGATGATTTAAAAGATGTCATCGACGAAGGTATGCGTTCTCGTCAAGAGGCTGCAAAAGCTGCTGAAGTGATGATAGAAGAAGGGTTGTTAGCCTATCTAGAGTCAGAGCGTGCACTAGATGCAGTGGATAGTATTCGCGATTATAGACAGCGAATGGAAGCGATAAGAGATGAAGAGTTGGAGCGCGCGATAGCGCTGTTAGCTAAAGGTGGGGAAGTAGAGATGGTTATGCAGCGTTTTGCTAGATCCCTCACCAATAAAATGATGCATGCACCTACGGTGCAATTAAAAAAAGCCAGTGCCTTAGGTGATGATAAAAGTCTAGCCTTATTGCAAACCATGTTTGATTTGAATAAAACCTTATGAAAGCCTCAATACTTAGTAAATTAGAACGCCTACAAGATCGCTATGAAGAACTAGAAGCCCTATTGGGTGTAGCCGAAGTGATTATGGATCAGGATAAATTTAGAGCTTATTCCAAAGAATACGCAGAGCTTGAAGACGTAGTTAATAACTACGGCCAATACGTTCAGTTGCAAGCTGATATGGAAGAAGCCAAGCTTATGTTGGCTGAAGATGACGCTGAAATGAAAGCCATGGCTGAGGAAGAAATTCAAGATGGTAAAAAGCGTCAAGCAGAGCTAGAGCTAGACCTGCAAAAGCTTTTATTACCCAAAGATCCTAATGACACCCACAACACCTTTGTAGAAGTTCGTGCAGGCACAGGTGGAGATGAAGCGGCTATTTTTGCTGGAGATCTTTACCGTATGTATACACGCTATGCTGAAAATATGGGCTGGAAGGTCGAGATTATTAGTCAAAACGCAGGCGAGCATGGTGGCTATCGTGAAATCATCTTGCGCATGGTAGGCAATGATGTGTATTCACGTCTTAAATTTGAGTCAGGTGCTCATCGTGTTCAGCGGGTGCCAGAAACAGAGTCACAAGGACGCATCCATACTTCTGCTTGCACTGTGGCTGTCATGCCAGAAGTAGACTCGGTCGATGAAGTTGATATCAATAAAGGCGACCTTCGTATTGATACCTTTAGGGCCTCTGGTGCTGGTGGTCAGCACGTTAACAAAACAGACTCAGCTATTCGTATCACTCACCTGCCCACAGGCACTGTAGTAGAGTGTCAGGACGAAAGGTCTCAGCATAAGAACAAAGCCCGTGCTCTGTCCCTTTTGGCTTCTAGGCTGCTTTCTAGTGCGCAAGAAGTAGTTGCAGCAGAACAAGCAGATGCCCGTAAAAGTTTGGTAGGTAGTGGTGACCGGTCTGAGAGAATACGCACCTATAACTATCCTCAAGGTCGGGTAACAGATCACCGCATAAACCTCACTCTTTATAAATTGGGTGATATTATGGAAGGTGATGTGAACTGCATTATTGAACCACTAAGCAATGAGCATCAAGCCAATCTGTTGGCTTCTCTAGCAGAAAATGAAGGTTAGTTCGAACATAATGTCTAACTATGGCCCTAACTGCACGCGCCAACGCGCATTAGCTTGGGCCAAGTTAAGTTTTTCTACAGCAGCTCAGCCCACCCAAAGCCCTGCTTTGGATGCCCAGCTTCTGTTATGTAAGGTGCTAGATGTGACTAATGCTAGCCTCCATGCTTGGCCAGACAAGCTTCTAAGCATGGAGCAATGGAGTGGGTTTGAAGCTTTGGTACAAGAGCGCTGCTTGGGCAAGCCTGTAGCTCACTTGTTGGGCACGCAAGGCTTTTGGAGTTTAGACTTACAAGTTGATGCATCCACCTTGATTCCTCGCCCAGAAACTGAGATGTTAGTTGAAATAGTGCTTGAGTTAAATTTACCCCGTTGCGCCAGTGTTGTAGATTTAGGTACGGGCAGCGGTGCTATCGCACTAGCTTTGGCTAGCGAAAACCCCCATTGGCAAATAGTAGGTGTGGATCAATCATTAGCTGCTGTGAATCTTGCGAAAGCTAACGGGTTTAGCTCCAGTTTAGAGCAAGTTAAATTTTGCCAAGGTAACTGGGCCCATGGGTGGGTGAAAGACGACTCTAAACCCCTGCACTGTATTGTTAGTAATCCTCCTTACATCGATGCCCAAGACCCCCATTTAAATCAAGGTGATGTGCGCTATGAGCCCTTATCTGCCCTTGTGGCTGATAACCATGGCATGGCAGACATCGAAACCATTGCGCAGCAAGCGGCACAATTATTGGAAGTAGATGGGTGGTTGGTATTTGAGCACGGCTACGATCAAGGCGAAAAAGTAGCTAAACTATTAGCCAGTTTAGGATTTAATCATGTCACTACGCGTAAAGATTATAATGGCCAAGACCGAGTGACTTTTGGCCAATGGTCAGCTAATGCAGGAGCTAAATTATGAATGATGAGCAGCTGCAGCGTTATAGTAGGCAAATCATGCTGCCAGATTTTGACTATCAAGGGCAGCAAAAATTACTAAGCGCTAGGGTGCTGATTATCGGTCTAGGAGGTTTGGGCAGCCCTGCGGCACTGTATTTGGCATCTGCAGGTGTGGGTACTTTGGTATTGGTTGATGATGATGTGGTAGATCAGTCCAACTTACAGCGCCAAATTATTCATGGTGAAGCTGATATAGGTACAAGTAAAGTCTTGTCGGCCAAGCAAAGTATTGCTGCACTTAATAGTGATGTGTTGGTAGTGACGATCAACAGTCGGCTTGAAGCTAGTGCGTTACTAAAAGAAGTAATAAAGGCTGATGTGGTATTGGATTGTTGTGATAATTTAGCGACACGCCTAGCGGTTAATAAAGCCTGCTTGCAAAGCCACACACCTCTTGTTTCTGGCGCTGCTATTCGTATGGAAGGCCAGGTTACAGTTGTGGATCCTCGCCAACCTAATACACCTTGTTATCACTGCTTAACTCAACTTACAGGAGATCAGCAAGGTAGCTGTTCAACTAACGGTGTGATGGCACCACTTGTTGGGATTATTGGAGCAACTCAAGCGATGGAAGCCATAAAGGTGCTTTCTAGCTTCGGGGAACCATTAGTGGGTAAGCTGTTGTTATTGGAAGCAAAAACGATGCACTGGCAAACTTTTAGCCTAGCTAAAGACATGAATTGCGTAAGCTGTGGCGAAAATTAATCAAATCTCATTTTTTTTATCCTTTTTTAGTGTTTTTTGGGTTTGTTCGGCTGTAGAGGCTTGACTCTAAATCTCAATGGTTTACTATACGCGCTCTCTGCGGAGGGGTGGCAGAGTGGTCGAATGCAACGGTCTTGAAAACCGTCGTGGGTTTGTAGCCCACCGAGAGTTCGAATCTCTCCTCCTCCGCCATTTTATTTGTGCAGGTGTGATGTTTTTAATCATATTTGAGTAGTAGCGTAATAGGTTTTTATATTGCGTATTAAGGGGCGCAATCTACCAAGCCCCGTAGAGAATTTGGGTCGTTAGCTCAGTTGGTAGAGCAGTTGGCTTTTAACCAATTGGTCGGGCGTTCGAGCCGCCCACGACCCACCATATTAAATCGTATCAACCGGTAAATGTTGGTCAGTTTATTGCTGTACAGTAATAGGTTGTGTGGACATAATTTTTAAACTATTAAAGTTTATTTATTATTAAAAAGTAAGGGGCGCAGTCTACCAAGCCCCGCAGAGAATTTGGGTCGTTAGCTCAGTTGGTAGAGCAGTTGGCTTTTAACCAATTGGTCGGGCGTTCGAGCCGCCCACGACCCACCATCATAAGAAACAGCCCTCTCTAGGCAACTAGCGGGGGCTTTTTTGTGGCTAAAACTAAACCACGATGCTTAAAGACCCAGGGTTCAAGTAAGTGGTCAGCCTCACCAATATCATGGGAGTGGTGAGTGTGTAATGGGTAAGCGCGTTCATATACCAGAACCATGTTTGGCCAAGAATCTGCGGTTGTAAGTTGAATGAGTGTTTCGTGGTTGATAGGAACAGGGTCGCTATAATGACGTGGTCCACCGATCCAATGCCACTTGGGTAAAATAATAAACCCTCGTTCTAACCCCTCAATGGGTTTAATCTGCTCAAGTTCATGGTGCTCTAGCCACCAACCACGCTGATGATTTGGGTCAACACCAATGTCTTTGACAGTGGTGGAGTGCCAGTTTTCATAGGCATAGAACAAGATGCCCGTTAACAGCAGCTGACGGTGACTTGGCAGGGGTAAGCACTGTTGCTGTAAGAAATCTAATACTTGCTCAGTGTGGCTCAATGGAAGCTGGTGTTGGCGTAACCTATCCCACTTAAGGTCTAAGCGGTCTCGCCCCGCTGGGCCAATAAAATCTTCTAGCCTAGAGCCGCCCTTAGTGAGTAAATAAAACTTTATCGAAAGCTCTAAGTGCACAACTTCGCTGGCACTATTTCGATAAATAAGATCTAACTCGCCAAGGGTTCGTTGGGGTGTTTGAATCACCAAGTTTCTGGCAATAATGTGGTTGTTCTTGGATGCGTTGAATAAATGTTCGACGCAATCTTCAAAATGTTTGCCCAAGCGATAGGCGGGCTGTGCGGGGTAAGTTACCAAGCAATTCATGGCTACTTTGGGTTCGACGGTAATATCTTGAGGAATAAATAAGCTTACTGTGGGTGTGGCCAACATAAGGGGTTGGCTTTGTAACAGCCAATCTAAGTCAACTTGGATATCAACTTCAATGGGATTGCCAGTTTCATGGTTGTATTGATCTTGTTGGCCCACAATAGACACCCTAACTTACTGTTTGATAAGGGAGTATAATGGCACAGATGAACGCGACACAACTACAATCCTATTATGATCAAACACCTAACGCTCGAAGAATGGCGTTAGTGAGTGTAGGTTTGGTAATGGTGGTATGTTCTCTAGCTCTTTCTGCGGTCAATATCGCTATTCCTCGCATAGCCTTTGATTTGCAAGCCAGTGCAATTGCGGTGAGCTGGATTCCTGTGGCTATGTTGTGGGGTAATGTAGTTTTCTTATTACCTATAGGCCGCCTTGCAGACATCGTTGGGCGAAAACGCATGTTTGTCACTGGCATAATACTGTTTATCCTGTCTTCTTTGTGCGTACTGCTGCCACAATCTATTACCTCTTTGTTGCTTATCCGAGTGGTGCAAGGCATTTCTAGCTCTATGGTTTATGGCACTAGCATGGCGATTATTGGTGTAGTTTATGCCAACTCTAATCGAGGCCAAGCTTTAGGGGTAGCGGCATCGTCTGTATACCTTGGGCTCACTCTTGGTCCATTAATAGGAGGTTGGTTAACCCAGCATTGGGGTTGGCAAAGTGTGTTTTGGGCACCCACTGGTGTCTTAATTTTGTGTTTAGTGGTTTTATTTGTGTATGTTAAAGGTGACTGGAAGTCGCAAGTAACAGTGGCGTTTGATTGGCAAGGAAGTTTGATTTTTGCTGCGTGGGTGAGTGCTTTTATGCTTGGTTTGTCACGCTTAACAGACTGGCGTTTTGCTTTGTTAGCTCTATTTGGCTTGGTGTTATTGGCCTTTTTCGTATGGCATCAATCCAGGGCGCCATCACCCTTGGTAAAGCTCTCTGCATTGCGGGCTAATCGCATATTTAACCGTTCTTTGCTATCAGCGTTCTTTATTTATGGCTCTAGCTTTTCTATGGTGTTTTTACTGAGCCTATATTTACAATACATTCATGGCTTAAGTCCTAGTGAAACAGGTCAAATTGTATTAATACAAACCCTCATAATGATGGTATTAGCGCCTATTACTGGCCGCCTATCTGATCGTTTTGAACCACGAATACTATCCACCATAGGATGTGGTTTTTTTGTTATTGGTTATGGCATGTTGTTTAGGCTGGATATGCAAACTTCATTGCATTATGTAATGCTGGCATTGGTGTTTTTAGGCTTGGGCTTTGGTTTCTTTTCATCACCTAATAACAATGCAGCCATAGGATCGGTGGCAGCTGATAAGTTGAGCATTGCTGCGGTATTACTTAATTTAGCGCGAACGATGGGTAATATGGTGAGCTCTGCTATAGTAATGACACTTTTTAGCGTGACCATGGGTGGTGCAGCCATCACCTTGGAGCTTTATCCTGAACTGTTGTTTGTAATTAAAGTCACCATGGCTTTGTCGATGGGTTATGCCTTGATTGCGGCTATTTTTTCGTATCGCCGAGGCACTATTCATTAAGGTAAATTATTTAATGAGTGCTACAGTTTATTATTCATCTGCAGCGCTTTTATAGTCAATAGCAATAATGTCATAGCCTTTATCTAGGTCGCTTAGTTCTACTCTATCATCTAACTGCTTGCCAATAAGTGCTAAGGCAAGAGGTGAGTCTATGCTGATAAATCCTGAGCTTGGATTAAGCTCATCAGCTCCTACAATACGATAACAGCGTTCATTGTCATCATCGTCCACTAATGTAACCCAAGCTCCAAAATACACTCTATTTGGATCTGCAGGTGTGCCTTCCACTACTTTGATGCGATCAAGTCGACGTTGTAAATACAAAATGCGACTGTCCATTTCGCGTAACATTTTTTTGCCATAAATATATTCAGCATTTTCTGAACGATCGCCCAAAGCAGCTGCTTCCCCTACGGCTTGAGTTATTACGGGGCGTTTATTACGCCACAAGTCATCTAGTTCAGCTTTAAGTGCTGCTGCGCCTTCTGGAGTAATTAAAGGTGAGCGTTTTGGGCCTGGCGCGCGGTAGCGACCAGCGAAGCGTTGTTTAGCAGATTTCATAATGTACATAACCTTGAGATAGCTACAGGAATTGCAGTTTCTACGCGCATGATCCGAGGCCCAAGGGAAAAGGGCGTAAAGCCTTGCTGGATTAATTTATCCACTTCGTACTCAGTAAACCCGCCTTCTGGGCCAATAGCCAAGGTGGTTGCTTGTTGGTTGGCAGTGGGGCATTGGTGGGCATCACGTGGATGGGCCACAAGGCGGCGACTTTGGCCTGCCCATTGATCAAGCTTATCTTCTACGTAAGGTTTAAATAGTTGCGCTTTGTGCACCAAAGGCAGCTGTGTGGTACCTGCTTGCTCAAGCCCTAAGATTAAGTTGTCATAAATGCTTTGGGGTTGCAAAATGGGTGTTTGCCAATAGCTCTTTTCTACTTTGGTACTATTTAATAATGTAATTTCGCTCACACCCAAAGTAGCACAGGTCTGTAGTATTCTGCGCATCATTTTGGGTCTAGGTATCGCAAGCAATAGTTTTAGTGCAAGTGGCGCAGGGCTAGCTTGATTGAATACGACCTCTAAATGAGTCTCAAGTGGAGTGTGAGAAATGACCTTTGCTAAACCAATAGCGCCATTAATTTGACCTACTCTAATCGTGTCGCCAATAATAGGCTTGATCACTTTAGCTAAATGAGTTTGACGACGCAGGTCGTTAATTATGATCTGTCTCGTATGAGACAGTTCGCTAGCGTTAAAAAGTAGTATATTCATAGCGTCACAGTATAATGGGTGATTCGATATATGTGTTGGAGTTTGTGTGGTTATTATTGGTATTGCAGGAGCATCGGCTTCTGGTAAAAGCGTATTGGCAAAAAATGTAATGGACGGGTTTGGGGCAGATCAAGTCATGATGATGTCAGAAGACAGCTATTACAAAGACCAACACAACTTATCTAAAGATCAGCGTAACCTGACCAATTATGATCACCCAGATGCAATGGATCATGATCTGATGGCCCAGCACCTTGAGGCACTATCTATGGGGCAAACCATTGAGCAGCCTGTTTATAGTTTTCATGAACACTTACGTTTGTCACAGACAGTGTTAATGAAACCTTGTAAAGTGTTAATTGTTGAGGGTATTTTGTTGTTCACGCAAGAGCGGTTGCGATCTTTGTTTAATCTACGCATCTTTATGGATGTTCCATTGGATGTTTGTTTAATTAGACGCTTAGAGCGTGATGTAAACGACAGAGGCCGAGATTTACAGTCAGTTTTGGCGCAATATCAAGCCACAGTAAGGCCTGGTTATTTTAACCATATTTCTCCTTCTCGTGGGTTTGCTGATTTAATTGTACCAGAGGGGGGTGAAAACCCGGCAGCCATAGAATTATTAAAAGCTCGGGTCGCACAAATGCTGATCTAGCTGATACAACTACCAATTGGAGACGATAATGAATAAAACCTTAGTACTCACTGCCATCTGTGCAGACCGTCCAGGCCTTGTGCAAATGCTTTCTGAAGTTATTTACACTCATGATGCCAGCTGGGAAGAGTCTAGTATGGCCCATCTTTGTGGTCAATTTGCCGGCATTCTTACAGTCAATGTTGACGAATCCTTAATTCCCGCTCTTGAGAAGGATTTACGTGAGTTAAGTAAGCATGGTATGGCGGTTACTTTAAACGAAAGTTTAGATGCACCTGAAGCTGACAATCAACACACTATCTGGTTAGACCTGACTTGTCATGACAAGCCAGGCATCATGCGTGAAGTGTCGAATGTGTTTGTAGCACAACATGTCAGTGTGCAAAGTTTAGATACAGAAGTAGTTAGTGCATCAATGTCTGGTGGAGAGATGTTTGTTGCTGGGGCTCAATTGTTAGTCTCAAAAGACTTTGACATGGATAACCTACAGCAAGCACTTGAAGGTTTATCTGATGACTTGATGGTGGACTTAGCTCTTGCTGATGAGGAGTAAAACTGCCGTTAAAAGCGCAGTTTTACTCTCAAACTAAGCTGAGCGTGCTAACACAGCGCGTTTAGCTTTTTGGCTAATAGGCCATTGACTTGGCCTGGATTAGCAGAGCCTTTAGAGGCTTTCATTACTTGGCCCATAAAGAAGCCTAGCATTTTACCTCTTTTGTCTTCTTGGGCTTCCAAGTATTGTGCTACTTGTTTGGGATTATTGGCAATAACCTCATCCACCATTAAATCAATAGCAAAGACATCGTTGACCTGCTTAAGACCACTGGAAGCAATAATTTCATCCACTTCACCCGTTTGATTCCACAAGCCTTCAAAGACAGTTTTAGCACCCTTGCCATTAATCGTATCATCCTTAATGCGGCAAATAAGCTGGCCAAGGCGGGCTGCACTTACTGGGCATTGTTCAATTTCAATATTATTTTGATTCATGTATTTAGCGACTTCACCCATCACCCAGTTGGCGCTCAGTTTGGCGTCATCACACACATCAACAACAGCTTCAAAATAATCAGCTAAGTGTCTGGATGAAGACAATACAGCAGCACCATATTCACTCAAACCAAGTGTGCTTACAAAACGTGCACTACGCTGGTCTGGCAGTTCTGGCAAGCTTTGGCGAATAGCTTCAATGTAGGCGTCATCAATTTCGATAGGTAGTAAATCAGGGCAAGGGAAATAACGATAATCGTTGGCTTCTTCCTTGCTGCGCATAGGCCGTGTTTCGTTCTTATCGGCATCGTAAAGGCGGGTTTCTTGTACAATTTTGCCACCATCTTCCAAAATATCAATCTGCCTTTCCACTTCTATATTAATGGCGCGTTCAATAAATTTAAATGAGTTGATGTTTTTCAATTCAGTACGGGTACCAAGTTTTTCTTGCCCTTTAGGACGCAGTGATACGTTGGCGTCGCAACGCATAGAACCTTGCGCCATATTGCCATCTGAAATGCCTATAGTGGTGACAATAGCGTGCATCTTTCGCATGTAGGCGACGGCTTCTTTGGCGCTACGCATATCTGGCTCAGAGACGATTTCTAGCAAAGGGGTGCTAGAGCGGTTTAGGTCAATGCCAGTCATGCCATCATAGTCTTCGTGCAATGACTTTCCAGCATCTTCTTCAAGGTGCGCACGGGTGACACCAATGCGTTTGGTTGTGCCGTCCTCTAGTTGAATATCCAAATGACCCAAACCTACAATAGGGTGATCCATTTGGCTAGTTTGATAGCCTTTTGGCGAATCTGGATAAAAGTAGTTTTTTCGAGCAAATACAGAGTGTTTGCACACTTGTGCATCTATAGCAGTGCCAAAAGTCACAGCCATGCGTAAAGCAGCTTCGTTAAACACTGGTAATGCGCCTGGCATACCCAAATCTACCAAAGTGGTTTGAGTATTTGGTGCTGCACCAAAGCCTATTTTAGCACCCGAAAATAGCTTTGTTTTTGTAGCTAATTGAACGTGAATCTCTAAACCAATAACAATTTCCCAAGTCATAATTAAGCTCCCTTTTCTTGGTTAGAGGCAGCTAGGCCGGTTGATGGGGGTTTTTGTAAGTGCCAATCAGTAACTTGCTGATATTGATGCGCAATATTCAAAAGTTTGGCTTCAGCAAAATAGTTACCCATGATGTGCAATCCCACTGGGCGACCGTTGACAAAACCTGCAGGTGTAGACATGGCTGGAATGCCTGCCATGTTGGCAGACAAGGTGTAGATGTCTTCTAAATACATCGCTACAGGGTCTTTGGTATTGCTGCCCAAATCAAATGCTGGTGATGGGGCGACTGGCCCCATAATCACATCTACTTGAGATAGTGCGCGGGCAAAGTCGTCTTTAATCATGCGACGGATGCGTTGCGCTTTAACATAGTAAGCATCGTAATAACCTTCAGATAAGGCATAAGTTCCCACCATAATACGGCGCTTCACTTCGGTGCCAAAGCCTTGCGCACGAGTACGACAATAAAAATCCATCAAATCTGTTGGCTGATCGCAGCGATAACCATAGCGAACGCCATCAAATCGGCTCAGGTTAGAGGAGGCTTCTGATGGTGCGATCACATAGTATGCAGGGATTGATAACTCTAAGTTAGGCAGACTAATATCAATAATTTGAGCACCAAGGGCTTCAATTTCTTTTACAGCAGCCATAATGCACTGGGCCACTTGAGGGTTAAGGCCTGCACCAAAAAACTCTTTAGGTAGACCTACCTTTAGCCCCGTAAGAGGTAAGTTTAGATCTGCAGTGTAATCTGGAGTTTCTTGGTTTACGCTGGTGGAGTCTTGGTCATCAAAACCTGCCATGACATTAAGCATCATTGCTGCGTCTTGCGCACTTTGGCACATAGGCCCAGCCTGATCTAGGCTAGACGCATAAGCAATAATTCCAAAGCGCGAGACACGCCCGTATGTAGGCTTTATACCTGTTAAGTTACAAAATGATGCCGGTTGACGAATAGATCCGCCGGTATCGGTGCCCGTGGCTGCGGGCACAAGACCTGCTGCCACGGCAGCAGCAGATCCACCTGAAGACCCTCCAGGCACAGCGGTTAAGTCCCATGGATTTTTTACCGCACCAAAAAAGCTATTTTCGTTGGAAGAGCCCATGGCAAACTCATCCATGTTGGTTTTACCCACACATACAGCACCAGCAGTTAATAAACGTTGGCCCACAGTAGACTCATAGGGTGGTACAAAGTTGGCCAGCATTTTAGAGGCCGCTGTAGTAACGTGGCCTTGGGTGCAAAATAGATCTTTGTGAGCAAAAGGCACACCAGTAAGAATGTCTGCGGTACCCGCTTTAATGCGCACATCAGCTGCAGTTGCTTGAGCCAAAGCAAGATCTTCTGACAAGCTAATAAAACTATTGTAGATGGGGTCGCGTGTTTTAATGTCGGCAATGGTGTCCTGAGTGATTTCACGGCTAGAATAAGTTCCAGCAGCTAAATCCTTAGAAATTTGATCGAGGGTTTTAGAGGTCATGATTATACGGTCGCTTTGTTAATCTAATACGTTAATCTAGTACTTTAGGGACTAGGTACAAGCCGTCTTGTGTGGCTGGAGCAATGGCAATAAAAGCGTCACGCTGATTATCGCAAGTGACTATGTCTTCACGCAGGCGCTGGGTGGCATCATGAGGGTTGGACAATGGCTCTATGCCATTAGTATCAACCTGCTGCATTTGGTCTATAAGAGACAAAATGCTAGAAATGCTGTTGGTATAATCGTTGATTTCATTGGGATCGACTTGCAAACGAGCAAGAACAGCAATTTTTTCGATGTCGGCGTTTTCTATGGCCATAATATTCTCGACTTAGCGGTATTTAATCATACAAATGTTATTGAACTTTTTAGCTTAAAAACACTCGAATGCTAGTGTTGTTGTGCTGTCAAATGGAAGCGCAACCTTAATTTAATTTACAGCAAATGTATTAGCGGTAAAACAGGGCTCTAATTTATCATAAATAGAGCCGTTGGAAAACGGATTAACCTTGCTCAAACGCCCCTTGATTGTTAATATTTAACCCTTAGTAGCAGCGATTTATGAAGATCGCCATTATTCTCCGATTAGAGCCAATAAATTAGCATGTTTAAAAAAATACGCGGTCTATTTTCTAGCGACCTGTCCATTGATTTAGGCACGGCCAACACCCTCATTTACGTGCGCGATAAAGACATTGTCTTAAACGAACCCTCTGTTGTGGCAATTCGTACTCATGGAAATCAAAAAAGCGTTGCTGCAGTGGGTGCTGACGCTAAACGTATGTTAGGTAGAACACCTGGCAACATTACTGCCATTCGCCCTTTAAAAGATGGTGTGATTGCAGATTTTCATGTGACGGAAAAAATGTTGCAGCACTTTATTCATAAAGTGCACGAAAACAGTTGGATGACTCCTAGCCCAAGAGTGCTGGTTTGCGTACCTTGTAAGTCTACGCAAGTTGAGCGAAGGGCTATCAAAGAGTCTGCGATGGGGGCTGGGGCACGTGAAGTTTACTTAATTGAAGAGCCTATGGCAGCAGCCATCGGGGCGGGACTGCCAGTAGAGCAGGCCAGTGGTTCTATGGTGGTCGATATTGGTGGTGGTACCACTGAAATAGCTATCATATCCCTTAATGGGGTGGTTTATTCAGAATCAGTGCGTGTAGGTGGCGACCGGTTTGATGAATCTATCATCGCTTATGTGCGTCGTAACTATGGTTCGTTAATCGGTGAAGCAACAGCTGAACGTATCAAACAAGAAATTGGTACTGCTTACCCTAGGTCTGATGTTTTAGAAATAGACGTAAGAGGCCGAAATCTAGCAGAAGGTATTCCGCGTAGCTTCACGCTAAACTGCAACGAAATTATGGAAGCACTGCAAGAGCCGCTTTCGACTATTGTTCAGTCTGTGAAAAGCGCTTTAGAGCACTCACCACCAGAGCTTGCTTCTGATATTGCAGAAAGTGGTATTGTGCTGACCGGTGGTGGCGCATTGCTAAGAGATTTAGACCGTTTAATCAGTGAAGAAACTGGCTTGCCAGTTATAGTAGCTGAAGATCCTTTGACCTGTGTTGCAAGGGGTGGCGGTAGAGTTTTGCAAATGCTTGATGACAGCACCTTTGATTTACTGGCTAGAGACTAAATGATCTAGCTACCAATAACACAACGGCGGGGTAGCTTAAGCAATCTCGCCGTTGTTGTTTAAGGCGACAGGATCGCTAGGAGACTCGTTATTGATCCTTTGTTTAAAGGCCGATCTACCGTTAAAAAATTCTTTATTTACGGTTTTATCTGTACTGGCTTAATTATATCTGACTACCAATTTGATCAAATGCAGCGTTTTCGTGGGTGGCTTTCTGTGGCTGTGACACCTGTGCAATGGTTAGTTGATGTGCCTCAGCGGTCTTGGACTTGGTTAGATGAAAGGCTACAAGTTCGTGATGAGCTAATTGCCGAAAATAAACAATTACGCGCCCAAACTCTTTTAGCCGAAAGGCGAGTTCAAAAACTAGCAGCACTGACAGTGGAAAACTTTCGCCTGCGTGACTTACTTAACAGTAGTGAACAGTTGGATGAAAAAGTGATCGTTAGTGAGCTCATAGGCATTAACTCAGACCCATTTGTTCATCAAGTAATTATTAATAATGGTTTTAATAGTGGGGCTTTTACAGGCCAGCCTGTACTTGATGCAACAGGAGTTATGGGCCAAGTGATCTTTACGTCGGCATATACTAGCAGAGTGCTATTAATTACTGATGCAGATCATGCTATTCCAGTTGAGGTAAACCGTAATGGACTGCGAAGCGTGGCTTATGGCCTAGGACATTATGACTATTTAGAATTACAAGATCTCTCAGACACTGCTGATATTGAAGTAGGTGACACATTAGTAAGCTCTGGCTTAGGTTTGCGCTTCCCCAAAGGCTACCCAGTAGCTGAAGTGATTGAAGTGCAACACTTTGCAGGACAAAACTTTGCCAAGGTGTTAGCTAAGCCTACAGCCGCCTTAGGTCGTTCGCGGCATTTGTTGCTAATTGAAACGCCACAGCAACAAAGTCTAGCTCAGCAGGAGGTTAAGTAATGGTTATGCAAAGAGCCCATAACCTATGGGTGCCTTTTGTTACTTTGCTCATAGCTTTTATGTTGAGTGCACTGCCCATGCTTGAGTGGGTGCAGTGGGGTTGGCCTGAATGGGTGTTAATGGTATTTCTTTATTGGGTGATTGCTTTACCGCAAAGATTCGGCATAGGTTGGGCCTTTGTATTGGGTTTATTGCTGGACCTATTACAAGGGACTCATTTAGGCATTAACGCGCTAGCCATGGTGGTAGCGACCTTTATTGTTATATTAATGTATCGTCGCCTGCGTATGTATCGTTTGTGGCAACAGGCGTTTGTGATATGTGTCTTAGTGGTTATTTATCAATGCATTAGTTATTGGTTGCAAGGGATTGGTAGCAATGCCAGTAGCGGCCTTTGGTTTTTATTACCTGCGCCAATAAGCGGTGTGCTTTGGTTGTGGTTGTTTGTCGTGCTGCGTGGCATTCGAAGAGCGTTTAAAGTCGCTTAAGGAAAAGGATAGGTCCTCATAATGAACGAAGAAATTCTTATCAATTTTAGCCCAATGGAAACTCGTGTGGCTGTGATTGAAAATGGTATGTTACAAGAAGTTCATATAGAGCGTAATGACCACCGAGGTATTGTAGGCAATATCTATTTGGGAAAAGTTGTGCGTGTTTTGCCAGGCATGCAGGCTGCCTTTGTAGAAATTGGTTTAGAGCGCTCTGGTTTTATTCATGCTGCAGATATTGAGCCCAAAAATGGGCAACCAGATTCGGATGACATTGCATTACTAGTAAGAGAAGGCCAAAGTATACTGGTGCAAGTGCTTAAAGATCCAATTGGTACCAAAGGTGCTCGCCTTTCCACACAAATATCCATCCCATCGCGTTACTTAGTGTATATGCCAGGAAGCGGCCATGTAGGTGTGTCTCAACGTATAGAAGATGAAACTGAAAAACAACGCTTAAAGAACAGCTTAGAGCACTATTTAGCAAAACCTTCCAAGGTTTTGAATGAGACCCCTGAGCTAGCAAAAGAAGGCGTGATTGTGCGCACAGTTGCAGAAGGCGTGAGCGAACAAAGTCTGCACCATGACGTCGATTTTCTGCGTCGTTTGTGGCACACGATTAAGCAGAAAATCTCGACAGCTAAGGCTCCCCAAACGATTTATGAAGATCTGCCTTTAGCGCTGCGTGCGTTAAGAGATATTGCCCACCCACAAATTGAGAAAATCCGTATAGACTCTAAAGAGACTTATCAAAAGGCGACAGAGTTTGTGAACCAGTTAGTGCCTGATATGGCCAGTAAATTAGAGCACTATCCGGGTGAGAGGCCTATATTTGACCTCTACAATGTAGAAGATGAAATTCAAAGAGCCCTTGGGCGAAAAGTGCCATTAAAGTCAGGTGGTTATATTATCATCGATCAAACCGAAGCCATGACTACTGTGGATGTGAATACCGGTGCTTATGTGGGTCATCGCAATCTAGAAGAGACTATTTTCAAAACCAATCTTGAAGCTGCAACAGCTATTGGTCGACAGCTTAGGTTACGTAACCTTGGTGGCATTATCATTTTAGACCTTATTGATATGCATGATCTTGAGCACCAGCGTCAAGTGGCTAGAACCTTAGATCGTGCGTTAGCCAAAGACCACGTTAAAACTAAAGTGTTGGGCGTATCAGATTTGGGTTTGATTCAAATGACACGAAAACGCACACGTGAAAGCTTAGAGCAGCTTTTATGTGAACCCTGTTCAGCATGTGATGGCACCGGTATTAATAAAACACCAGAAACCATCTGTTATGAAATATTTAGAGAAATTTTACGAGCTCACAGAGCCTACGATACTCAAACTTATTTAATTCTTGCATCACAATCAGTGATTGATCAGCTGTTAGATGAAGAAGCTCACCGCTTAGCGGAATTAGAGGCATTTATAGGTAAGGCAATCTCATTGCGCCTAGAACCTATGTACCAAAATGAACAATATGATGTGGTGTTGCGTTAATGATGACTAAAGTTAACCAATGGTTTCTAGCCTTTGCTTGCCTATTATTGGTTACATTAGCGCTGTGTATCTCTTGGCTTCGCTTTGGCATTAGTGAACACTCAATATACCATCAGTGGGTTGAAACCCAGGTGAGTCAGTCTATTGGGCAAGATCTAAAAATAGAGACGTTTGAAGTAAAGCTAGTAGGTACATCCCTTAGGCTCAACTTAACACAGCTTCAAGCTAATACCGGTCTAACCCTTGAGCGTTTAACATTAGGTGTGGATCTGCTGGAGTCCATTAGAACTAGTGTGCTTACTTTATCTAATGTTCAAGCAACAGGCGTGTCCATTAAAGCCAGCCAACAAGAAGATGGACGTTGGGGGGCGCAAGCAACGCATGGCCCTCATTTTTTGCTGAAATTATCATCCAGTGTGCCTCAGTTGTTACTTGAGGATGTCCGCTTAATATTGACACCCTATCAAAGCCAGCCCATTAGCCTGCCCAAACTTAACGCTCAAATTGGTGTTGCTCAAAGTAAGGCTCATAGTGCTACTGAACATACAACAGAGGTAAACCTATCTCTTTACAGTGGCACAGCTACTAAAACATTAAATGATGATGCCAAAATACACCTTACATTAGACATTAATACCACTGGAGGTATTAATGGTCTGCCCCAAGCAAGTATTGAATCAGCCCAGGTATATTTGCACGCCAATGGTTTGGAGGTTGCATCTTGGTTACCCTTAATGATGCCTATTGAATCATCTATTAATGCTGACAATTTGAGTGTGTTTGGTGAGTATTGGCTAGATTATCAAGCCGCCAAATCTCTTCAGATAGTGACTAAGAAATCTAATTTTAAATTCATTACCCAAATGGAAAAAGTAGATTTGACAGCAGATGTTAGAGCAACGCTCAAGCTAGATAACAATAGTAATAATGCATGGGATTTATCCCATTGGAGCCTTGCAGCGCAGGCACTAAGTGGGAAAATAAATGATGCTGTTTTGCCTTTTAGTAAGCTACAGATCTTAAAACAAAATCAACATCTAGTGATACAAAGCCCAGTGCTTGATCTGGCAGACACACACACATTACTAAGCACCCTTAGTCGCTTACCTGCAAAGGTGAGTATACCTATTGGATCCCTTGCCCCCAAAGGTTGGTTGTCTGAACTTACGCTATTCTTAGACGTTAATCAGCCTAGTGAGTTTTTATTCACTGGCGACCTACAACAGGCAAAAGTAGAGGCGTGGGCAGGTGTGCCCCAAATTAGTCATGCAGATGGACGCATTTGGCTCAACCGCTATGGTGGCAAGGTGGCGATCAGCGATACCGACGGTTTGACATTACAAGTGCCTAAACTCAATGGATTGCCTTGGAAGTTTAATGCCGTAAAGGGTGAGTTTAATTGGCACTATGGTGCTTTGGCTAACAGAGTCAGCTCATCTAATGTCACTGCCAGCCTAGCACAAGGGCATATAAATCTTTTAATGGCAGGCGAGTTTCCTCGAAAGGGATCATCCACAGAACCCTTTATACAACTGGCTTTGGGGATGAAAAACCTTAATGTAGGTGAGATACCAATAATGCTGCCAGATAAAGTGCTGGGTAAAAAGCTAGGTCAATGGATCTCTAAAGCAGCACCTATTGGCACCGTTACACAAGCGGCTCTTATCTATAATGGCCGTCCAGGAAAGGTTTTAAACTCGGAAAATAAGCTGGCAAGAAGTATGTCTATTGCAGCACACCTTGATATTCCTGACTTCACCTATCACCCAAAGTGGCCCCAAGTGCAGGGACTAATCGCTGATTTGACTGTAAATTCAACAAGTGCATTGATAAAACTTGAATCAGGTACTTTGGCCCACGGTTTAATGTCTGCAAAAGTAGATGGGTGGCAAGTGGAAGTGCCTATCTATACCAAAGTTTCCTCAGCGTCTAGATCAGAAAATTTAACAAATAACTCACAAAATGCGCCAGTGACAAAGGCAAATGATGGTTATATTAAGGTACAAGGACAACTATCAGGCGAAGCTCAGCAGATGATAGATTTAGCACAGCAGCTTCCACTTAATATCAATTTACCACCATGGCTAAAAAATCTAAAACCAGAAGGTAACGTGTCTTTGCAGGGCCGTTTTGGGATACCTTTTGGTCACCAAGCAAAACCCACCTATGACTTCAAACTATCTAGTGATAATTTACATGCTTTTTGGGCACCCCTGCAGGCAGATATACGCCACGTTGAATTTGAAGTTGAACTAAATTCATCCTATCCGGGTATTGGAGAGGGTTTTGGTAATGGCCTTATAGATGGACAATCGATCAGTGTTAAACGCTTACCTAAAGTTGAGCTTGCTACCCCTTGGCTGTCCAGCATTCCCAAACCCATTCTACGTGATGTAAGAACCAATGCTGGAGGGGAAAAAGGTCACTTAGTATTACAATTTGAAGGGCGTTTACCAGCACATTACTTAGCGACAAAAACAAGTCAGCCTTGGGCGCAAGAAATTATTGGTGCATTACCCTTTGTTGCAAGACTATCCACCTGCACGCAAATGCAGGGACAGTGTGCATCATTAAGTGCTCAGGTAGACTTGAGTAGTGCTGGTATGGCCCTGCCAGAACCTTTGAATCAATTACAACAATTACAGCTGATTGGCAATTGGCAGCAAGGCCAACAAGATTGGTATGCCAGTATAGACGGACAGCAAATAGCGATTAAATTGGACACTGGAAAAACCTCAGATGCACTATCGGTAGTAGGTCTAAATGTAGGGTTTAAGCAGTCTGTTGATTGGGCAAAAAAAGATCAGTGGAATATTGATGGCCACCTGGATATGTTAGATATAGCCTCTTGGTGGTCAGTTTATCAAGATCGTATAAAGGCATGGGGAAGGGGGCAAGACAAGCAAAATATAACTGCTTCAAAATCAAGATTGCCTCTGGTTAATGTGACAATAAAGCAGGCTCAGTGGTTTGGTTTAGACATTAACCAAGCCCAAGTAACGCTTGCGCCACTTGAAAAAACAGATGGCTTACTATTGTCAGATCCATGGCGGTTGAATATTGCCTCAGAAAATTTAATGGGCCATATAGATTATTTTGACACTCAGCTGCCTCTAGCTATTAATGTAGAACGAGCGCTTTTTAACTTCCCAGATACTTCACAGGAAACGATAAAGGTCGCTGATGTATTAGAGAATATTGACCCCAAAAAACTACTAGATGCAGATGTTTCTATCCAAAATTTAGTTAAAAATGATGAACCCTTTGGCCACTGGGAATTTAAAATCCGACGTGACAAAGAGCAAATATACGTCCACGATTTAGATGCAACTATTCGCCATACTAAGCTTCAAGGTAACCTTATTTGGGATAAGCTTGATGGTGTCCATCGCACCCAGTTTACTGGTCGTGCTGAATCTGACGATTTGGCTAGTGTGCTAATGGCTTGGGGTTATGAGCCAGGATTAAGCGCTAAAGGCTCATCTATGGAAATACAGCTAAGTTGGCCTCGCTCTCCTTTGGCTTTTGCGTTAAAAGACACCACTGGAGATCTAGGACTGCGTCTTAAAAATGGCAGCATATCATCTTCGCCCAGTGCCGTTGATGGACTAAAAGTGTTGGCTCTTTTAGATGTTGGTCGATTAATCAACAGAGTTAAGTTAGATTTTTCTGACATTATTCAGCCAGGTTTTAACTTTGATAGTGTGACATCCCATTACCGCTTTGATGAGGGCATTGCCTCTACTGTCACACCCTCCACCTTCAAATCATCGACCTTAAATCTAACCATGGACGGCTGGATCGATTTTAATAATCGTCAAGTGGACAATAACTTAATTATTACTTTGCCAGTGGTAGATAAGCTGCCGCTGGCAGCTTTAATAGTAGGTCTGCCTCAGCTGGGAGGTATGATGTACGTAGTTAACAAGTTAATTGGTGATGAATTAGCCACCTTTACAAGCGCTAGGTACCATGTTTTGGGCTCATTGGATAAGCCAAAAGTTGAGCTGGTGAGATTTTTTGATAAAGATTACCAACAGCAATCTGTGCAGGAGCGTATTGATAGCGTGCTTTCTATTGAATAAGCCTACTCAATTTTAAGCCAAGTGTTTATTGCCCCTGCACTATTATGCTAGTTTCTTATGGGTGAGCCTTGGTCCAGCATAGTCACAATGCGTGCTTGTGTTGCACTTGATTGGGCCAAGCGCAAAAAAGACTCGCGTTCAGCGTCAAACAGATCTTGTTCACTCATCATAGTGTTAGCTTTAACTTTGCCACCAGTAAAAATGCGTGCAAGCTCTGTACCTACAACCACATCATGGGCGGTAATTTTTTGCTGATCGTGCGCTTCAAATAACCAATCCATCATTTCACGATAGGTTTCTTCACCTGCCATAGGCAAAGGCTTTCGAGGTTTCGCTTTTTTAACATTATCAAGTTGTGATAGAGCTTCACTTAATAGACGATCTCGGTTCATCATATATTGATCTTCTGGATAAAGCATAGCTTGTTCAGTAGCCTCTATAGGTGACTTGGCTGTCCAGCCATAACCTACAATCATAAAGGCTTTCCATGCAGCTGCTTTGATGTCACCCAACACTTCATACCAACGGTATAAATACTCTTTACACCCGCCACCACCAGGCACCACCCCTACACTTGATTCTACTAAGCCCATAACGCAGTTAGAGTGTCCAATAACGTGGTCAGCAGCCAACACGACCTCAAACCCACCCCCAATAGACATGCCTGCAGGTGCTGCAATTACTGGCAACGTACAGCGATTTATTGCGTGCATCGTTTGCTGGAAGTGATTTAAGAAGTGGTCCATGCCAGCATAATCTTCTGCTTCAAAAAAGCCTCGAAAGGCGGTTAAGTTAACACCACAAGAAAAATGCTGGGCGTCATTGTGCAATACCACACCACGAAGTTTTAAAACCTGTGCCTGTTCTAATGCATGTCGAATAACATCCATAGAATCTTTATCTAAGGCGTTGGCCTTAGAATGAAACTCTACAATAGCGGCATTATCGTGTACAAACCAACTGGCCTTTGCATTACTATACTTAGGCGTTAATGTTTGGCGCAATTCAGAGAAACGTAAAACACCAGAGGGCCGTTTTATGGCCACATACTCAGCACTGTCGTCTAAACTACATAGCTGTCTATTAATGACCTTGTAAAATCCTTCCTTTTGAGCAGATAGCGCCAGCATAGGCGCCACATCACGGCCTTCTTTTTGCATTCGTTCAACGACACGTTTGGCACCAATTTGATCGATTAATTCAAATGGGCCATAAATCCAGTTATAACCCAACTTCATAGCATCATCGATGGGTAAAATATTGCTGCCAATTTCTGGTATGAGCGCGGCTGCGTAGTTTAGGGTGCTAGACAATACTTGCCATGCAAAGCGGCCATAGACACTGTCATCATCTAACAATGCAGCTACACCGTGCGCCTCAGCCTTTTGAGCTAGTGGCAGCTGTATGCGGGTGGTGGGTTGATAGGTGCCGCTTACCAAGTCCAAAACCTCTTTGCCTGCATCCAACTCACGGTAAAACCCTTGTCCACCTTTATTACCTGTTTGCCCATTGGCAATCATTTGGGTCATCAAAGGCACAGGTTGTGCATATTGGTGAAAGGCATCATTTGCAGGCAATATGCTCTCTAAACTTTTGGCTACGTCAGCCATCAGATCTATGCCTATAAGGTCATATAAACCAAAGACCCCAGTCTTTGGAATACCCATAGGTCTACCAAATAAAGCGTCAGCTTCATTGGGTGATAAACCCATATTAAACGCAGTGTGTAAGGCGCATTGGATCGCAAAAACACCAACACGATTCCCTAAGAATCCAGGCGTATCTTCACACACCACAACGCCTTTACCTAGGTTGCTTTCACAAAATTGACTCAACGTATTAATGACTTCATCTTGCGTATGTTCGCCACGCACCAGCTCTAATAACCGCATAAAACGCACAGGGTTAAAGAAATGGGTAATAGCAAAACGTTCACAAAATGCTTGTGGCATGCCTTGTGTAAGCAAGCTAATAGGAATAGTGGAGGTGTTTGAAGTCACAATGGTGTTTGGGCCAGTGATGGCATCAATACGCTTATATAACGCGTGCTTTACATCCAGCCTCTCCACAACAGCTTCTGCTATCCAGTCACAATCAGCCAGTTGATCAAAGTCGTCTTGAGTATTACCACAATGAATTAATTGACCAGCTTCGTTGCTCATCAAACCTGGAGAGTCGATATTTTTTAAACGCTTAAAACCACGTTCAGCCAAGGCATTAACAGCATCGCCTGAGCTTGGTAAGTCTAACAACCATACCTCCACGCCAGCATTAGCAACTTGACCTGCAATACCTGCACCCATTGTGCCAGCACCTATAACAGCTACTTTTTTAATGTTTTTGTAAGTAGAGGATGAGTTGTCTATTAGCTTAGCCATGGTTATTTCTCTATGGACTGAATAAATGTTTTCATAATGTGAAGGCTTTCTTTGGGTGCTTCCATAGGTAGCATATGCCCCATACCATTAACCACGTGTGTTTGAGCATTTAAAGCATGGGCTAGTTTCAAGCCTTCTTTTTTTGGCGTCATGCGATCTTGTTCAGCAAGAATGACGCAGCTAGGGCAGTCTGCATCTGCTACTTGCTGAGCTTTATTTGCTCCTTCAATATATGCGTTGCATGCGGCAAGGTCTATTGCTAAAGGATTACTGGCCATAATGCGTGAGCCTATGCCAATAGGCTGCATCCCTGGTACGGCACTTGCGCCATGCTGGTGTTTGCTGCCAAAGCCCCATTGCAGCATCATAGCTGCAGCATTTGCTGGATTCTTTTGAGCCATATCCACTAACGCCGGATTAACAGGTATCGCGCTTGCTGTGGCAAGTGCCGTCACAGACTTCACTCTATCACCTAGTAGGGCTGCCGCCTCTAAGGCTACCAAAAACCCTTGAGAATGGCCTACTAAATGCACTTTGTCTACTTCTGCGGTATCCAAAGCACGCATAAGCCAAGCACCCATAGATTCGATGCTTGTGAGGGCTTGCCCCTGTGACAAGCTATGCTCTGGAAAATCTGGCGCGAATACACTAAAACCATGGAATGCAAACCAACGTGCCTGTAATGCCCAAGTGCGATGATCTGTGCCAGAACCATGCAGCAGCACTACAGTGGTTAAATTTGCATCAAAAGGTTTGCCGCCGGTAGCGATAAAGGTGTTGGCATTATCAACTTGAATATACATGTTAGACCTGAGCCTCTTCTTGGCGAGCAACAACTTTAGCAGCTGCGCGCAAGCCTAAATTAAAATCAGCTTGTATGTCTTTAATCGTCTCTATACCAACAGAGACACGAATAAGGTCTGCGCTTATGCCTGCTGATAACAAGTCTGCTTCTGTTAGGCGCGAGTGGGTAGTGCTGCCTGGATGCAGCACCAAAGTGCGAGAGTCACCCACGTTGGCTAAATTTGAAGAAAGCTGTAAGGCATCAATAAAGGCTGCCCCGGCGCTGCGCCCACCTTTTACACCAAAAGTAAGCATTGAGCCTGCGCCTTTGGGAAATAAAGCTTTAGTGTGAGCATCTGCATCAATATCAGGGTGGTTTACCCATGCAACAGCGTCTTGTTCTTGCAGCCATGTCACCATAGCTTGAGCATTAGATACATGCTGCTGCATACGTAGGTTTAAGGTTTCTAAGCCCTGCAATAATAAAAACGCGTTATGAGGTGCCATTGCCGCACCTATGTCACGCATAGATTCACAACGAATACGCATAGCCAAAGCTGCAGGGCCAAACTCTTCCCAAAAATTCATCCCGTGAAATGGTTCATAAGGTTGAGTTAGTGTGGGGAAACGACCACTTTTAAGCCAATCAAAATTGCCACCATCAATAACCACACCACCAACAGCTGCGCCGTGGCCGCCAATCCATTTGGTTACAGAGTGCACGACAACATCAGCGCCATGCTCAATAGGATTGTTAAGGTAAGGTGTTGCAAAAGTAGCATCTACTACTAAAGGGACTCCCTTCGCATGGGCCGTTTCGGCAATGGCAGGCAAGTTAGATACATCTAAGCCTGGGTTGCCAATAGATTCACAAAAAACAAGTTTGGTGTTGTCTTGTATGGCGTTAGCCACTGCTTGTTGATCGTTTATATCTACAAAAGTAGAATCGATATTAAACCGTTTAAGGGTGTGTTTAAGCAACGTGGCCGTAGAGCCGTATATTTGCTTGGCACTGACAATATGATCACCAGCTGAACATAGGCTAAAAAAGCTCACAAACAAAGCGCTCATTCCAGATGCTGTACAAATAGCCGCTGCACCGCCTTCTAATGCCGCCAAGCGTTGCTCTAACACGGCCACAGTAGGATTGGTTATGCGGCTATATATGTGCCCGCCTTGCTCTACGTTAAATAGAGCAGAAGCTTCATCTACACTGTCAAATACATAAGAGGTAGTTTGGTAAATCGGCACAGCTCTTGAGCCATGATCTGATTCGGGTTGATAGCCACTGTGAAGCGCAATAGTATCGGCGCCTAAAAATGAAGATTTGCTCATAATGTTGCCTTGTTGTGCACAAAAGACACCTGTTTTTAAGTGCGTGCTTTAGGTATTAAGTTTAGGGCGTCAAAATTGAAAGGTAACGGTGTGAGTTGACCTTTTAACATACCAATTTGCGTGTGCACGTCTATTGAAAGGTGAGCGCCCAAAGCTGGTAAAGAGCATAATACAAATGCTAAATGTACGCCATATTTAGGCGAAAAAGCATGGCTAGTAATTTCCCCCACGTCTTGGCCATCTGCAGTCACATTTAACGTGGTCAATGCACATGCTTGGTCGATTACTACGCCCATAAGTTGCTGTTGCGGCACATGCTTTCGCAAAGCAGGTAAAGATAGACTATCCACATCGGCATCTAAATTGACGTATTGGTTTAAACCACACTCAAAAGGCGTAGTGTCATAACCCATGTCATTGCCCAAAGATAACAGACCACTTTCAACCCTCTCAATTAAGTTTGGACAGCCTGGGCCTACATTGAGGTCTTCACCTTTAGCAAAAAGTTCATCCCATAATGGCAGGGCCAGGCTTTCATCATTAACATAGATTTCAAAGCCGCCTTGCTTGCTCCACCCAGAACGGGCCACTTGCATCGCTACACCCTTGTAATACATAGGTTGGATGTTAAAAAACTTAATGTCACGCACACTCTCCCCAAATACTCTAGCCATTAAATCTTCGGCTTTTGGGCCTTGCACTGCTACAGGCCAAACATCAGGCTCACTCACGCTTACGTCTAAATTAAATCCAATGGCTAAGCCTTGTGCCCACAACATAACGTCTGTATCAGCAATCGATAGCCACCAATCATTTTCTGTGAGTTTGATAGCGATAGGGTCATTAACAATGCCCCCTTGTGGATTGCACAAAGGCACATAAAAGCAACGTCCAATGCGGGCTTTTGATAAATCCCTAGGCGTCATAAGCTGAATCAATCGGTAGGCATCTGGCCCACTAATAGCCACTTGCTTTTCAGCCGATACGTCCCACACTTGAACATGTTCACACAAATGCCAGTAATCTTCTTCTACACTGCGAAACTTAGTCGCAAGTAAAGTGTGATTATAAACTGTGTAGCCCTTCACTCCAGCAGCCTCAACTCTGCTAGTAAATGGAGTAGAACGTGTGCGACGAGAGACGGAAAGTTCTGGATTCATAATAGTACAACCAAGCCAAATATATATCGAAAATAATTGTCGTCAATATACGCCCACGTAGCAGCCTAGGAAATAGATAAACCTAGTCAGTCATTTTTTAAACGAGTTAGGGTTTTTGGTGCAAAGTTCAAACTAAAACTGGGCTAATTATAAGTGATAAGCCCAAGTCTGTGAAAAGCTTAAGGAAGGCTTTTAAGTAGCCGCTAATTTTTTAAGCCTAGGGTGAAACCATCATATAGTCTGGCACAATGCCAGACTGGGTAATGTAGGGTGTAATGTTTTGTTTTGCGAATAAGCCATGGCCTGTAATCAGGGCTGTTTTTATCCCATATGCAGCGCCACCCAGTATGTCTGTGTGCAAAGTGTCGCCCACCATTAATATGCGGTGTCTTGGTGTGTCCTCTAAACCTTGGCATGCAAGTTGAAAAATATTAGCAAAGGGTTTGCCAAAAAAATGCAGGCTAACCTCGTTTATTTGGCTTAGCTGATGAGCAAAGTAACCAGGCTCTAAACTTAAATGATGCTCATTGGGTGCGACCAAATCTGGATTTCCTACCCACACTGGGCGAGGTTTTTTTATCAGGCTGCGCACGAGCAGTTGTTGCCTGTGTTGAGTCCAATAAGATGCTCCCAATAGGATAAAACCACCAACCTTATCAAATAGCGCGCCATCATCACCTAAAGCAACACTAGCTACAGGTAATTCGTGTAACTGTGAATCAGGTCTGGCCATAACGCCCCATAAAGCGTTGGTGTTTTGTGCACCAAAGCTATGAGCCAGTGCGTTACACAGTGCGTTCCGGCTAGCTATAATATGATCTGCGTCAAAATCAAAACCCATACACTTAAATTTTTTCTTAGATTCACTTGCAGGCAGGCTAGCGCCGTTGGTTAATACCATCACTTTCTTGCCAGCTAATTGCAGCGCAGATACAGCTGCAGGGGCTGTTTTTATGCTTGTTTGGCCAACATTAAGCACACCAAAGGCATCCAGCAAGAACACGTCAAAGTCATCCATCAAGTCAGTTAGGCCTTCAACCCATTGGCTTGTCTGTGGGAAACTTGCCTTGGGCAGTGTGTGCCTTATGGTTTGGTAATGTTCAAAAGCCCACGCAGTGTTTATTTCACTTGGGTGTGGGTAGGTTTTAATCATTATATATTAGCCTTAGCTTCAGCCGTCACGATGTTTTAAAAGCGCTTTTATTTCAGCTAGTTCAGCGCGCAGGTCAGTCATAGAAGGCTCACCCTCGGCTAATCGCTCGGCTGCATTTTCATTTTCCATAACGTTTACCACAATGCCAATAACCATGTTTAAAAATGCAAAAGTGGTGAGAAAAATAAAGCTTAAGAAAAACACCCAAGCATAGCCATACACAGCCATTACTTCATACATTACGTCTGTCCAATCTTCAAAGGTCATCACCCTAAATAGGGTGAGCATAGAGATCGCTATATCTCCCCATAACACCGAATTAATAGTGCTAAAAAAGGTAGTGCCTACCGCGGCGTAGATGTAGAAAATTATAAACATCAACATAAGCACATAGCCTAGCTGGGGCAGGGCTTTGATTAATGAGTTAAGTAATATACGCAGCTCAGGCACTACAGATACCATGCGTAACACACGGAAAATACGTATTAGCCTTCCCACTAAAGCCAGTTCGCTATCTTCAATAGGAATAAGGCTCACCACCACAATAATGGTGTCGAAAAGGTTCCAGCCATTTAAGAAAAATCGACTTTTAACAGGGTCGCCAGCAAAGCGAATACTTATTTCTATTAAGAAAAACACCGTGATGCCAAGGTCTAGATAGCCAATAAAGTTGATGAGCTGCGCTGGCATGTTATAGGTTTTAGCACCGATCACTAGTGCAGAAAGTAAGATGATGCTCACCACGAATAATTCAAAAACTTTGTTAGATCGTAGGGTGTATAAGCGTGTTTGCATGCTAGATGACATCATAGATGGAAGCTCAGTATGTGAAATTAATCAATGTGTTATGTACTATAGCGCGTGCTTATCAGCCCGCCAATGATGATGAAAATAAGCGTGACTATAGAGCCAGTAGCCATTACTGCTGTGCCAGACAAACCAGCCCCGACCGAACAACCACTAGCAAGCACCGAACCTACCCCCATCAGCATACCCGCTAATAAATAACGTCTAATAGGCAGTTTTTGGGTAAAGCTTTGAAGATTAAAGTCTTGGCGTATAAGGCTCACAATAAGTGCGCCCAAAAAGCACCCTCCCACAAGGCCTGCTGCAAGTCTAATAAAGGGCGCGTCAACAGACATAAGGGCAATGAGGCTTTGCGCCGTGGGTGCGCTAAAAGTGATACTTTGGGGTAATATGTCATTAAAAGTGTGATAAGCCACAAAGCTTGTTACATACCAACCAAGTGCAATAGCAAGGCCTACTATAGTGCCACCCATTAAATGTGACCAAGCTTGACGTTTAATCAGCATAACTAAGCAAACTAAGGCAATGCTAGCGCTAATAAATAAAAACAGTGTGGGCGAAAATGGCACGAAATCGTGTACTTGATTGTACGATGGATTAAGGCGCCAGAGCTCTTGCACGCTATGTCTAAAAGATACCAGCTGTCCACCATAGGTGAGCTGAGCGAAAACCGCAAAAGTGCCAAAGGTAACAAGAGAGCGTAAGTTGCCCGTGGTGATCAAGATGATTTGACGTGAGACGCAGCCACGGCTGAGTATCATGCCAAAGCCAAACATTAAACCACCTACGATAGAGCCGCTAAGGCTAGCTTGAACTGCAATGACGGGTGCTTCGCTGATATCACTGGCATCGCCTTGCAGCAGTAGCTGGGTGAAAGTGATGGCAATAGCTAAGCCTAGTAGCCAAGTGTAGCTAGTGCTGGTGAATTTGAATGTCGATAAATCTAGCACAAAGCCGCGTAGGCAAAAGTTGCTCATGCTAGCACCTATGCCAAAGGCCAAGCCCATGACTAATCCTAAATAAAGTTGTAACGGCTGAATGCCAATGTTTAAGATGAGCTGTTCGTAATCCATAATGTGTTAATTTAGATAATGTGATCTATCAATTATAACAAATTATAGGATTTTTGAGTGTAAAAATTACATATACATTCGTGGTAAGCCTCTAGGGCCTAAGGTACATATAACCTGCTTGCTGAAGCGCCACTATGGCTGGCAAGCCAGCTTGTACCATATCTTCTTTTGCAACGTCATACAGATCTTCTAAGCCAAGGTGGTAAGCTTGCAAAGTGTTATTACAGATTAAAAACTGGACGTCTTGAAGGCGAAGGCTATCTAAGGCGATTTGTTTGGCTGAATCAGTTTTGGCAGCAATAAGATATTCTAACGCTGCGCCATGAATCATAACCTTTAAATCAATACTGTCTTCTCCAACAGCTTCGATGTGATTATTTATATTGCCAAAAGTTGCGCTAATACGGCTTATATCGCTGTAGTTAATGTGATAAACCACTTTTTGTGATGCGTAATCTTCTGCCCCAAAACCTACGGGGGCAGCGAACAAGAGAAATAACCCTAATAAATTTCTACATCCAAACATGACAAAATCACCACTACAAACCTTTACCACAATATAGCATATCTATGTGTACTCATTTTATCGTGCTTATATAAATTTATTATATAAGCATATGCCTTTTAGCTTGTTTTAGAATATGAGACCTAAGTCTCTTGATACATTTGCCTTTAGTTAAGTATCCTAAGCCATTGCTAAACTCAAATGACGCTACTTATCTATGACTACTCCTAGTACCCAAGAACTTTTGCAAACCATGCAGAAGGCTAGTGAACACTTAAGTATTAACGACCGGCGTGAGTTTTTGCGTCGTGGCATGAGCTATGTTGCGGGCGCAGCTGCTGTAGGTGGTACTACCATCGCATCAGCGGCTTCACTAACAAGTAACTTGCCACCAAACGAGCCACAATGGGGTCGTCAATTGGGTACGGGGGTCGTAGAGAATCCTTACGGAATGCCGTCACGTTATGAAGCTCAGGTTGTGCGCCGCACAGTGCCTTGGCTTACAGCGGAATCTATCTCATCTATAAGTATGAGCCCACTTCAAGACCTTAAAGGTATTATTACGCCCAACGGATTGGTGTTTGAGCGTTACCATGCAGGTGTACCTGACATCAATCCAGATGAACATCGTTTGATGATTCACGGTTTAGTGGATAATCCTTTAATCTTCACTATGGAAGATTTGATGCGATTCCCTTCGGTATCGCAGATCAAGTTTATTGAATGCCCTGCTAACGGTGGTATGGAATGGCGTGGCCCGCAAATGGAAGCGCTCCAATTTACCCACGGCATGTTAAGTTGTTGTGAGTGGACAGGCGTGCCTTTAAAAGTGTTGCTAGACGCTGCAGGTGTCCAAACTGAAGGTAAGTGGGTTTTGGCTGAAGGTGCAGACGGTGCCCATATGAGCCGCTCTATTCCTATAGAAAAAGTGCTTGATGATACCCTTGTTGTTTATGCTCAAAATGGTGAAATGTTGCGCCCAGAGCAAGGCTATCCATTGCGTTTGCTTAACCCTGGCTGGGAAGGTAATACCTCTATCAAATGGTTACGTCGTATCGAAGTAGGCGATCAGCCTTGGCATCATCGTGAAGAAACTTCTAAATATACCGATTTAATGGCCGATGGACGCGCGCGTCGATTTACCTTTGTGCAAGAGTGCAACTCAGTCATCACATCACCGTGCCCAGAAAACCCCATACTTCGTAAAGGCTTTATAGAAGTTGAGGGTTTAGCTTGGACTGGTCGGGGCACGATAAAAGGTGTGGATGTTTCTTTTGATGGTGGTGTGTCTTGGCGTCCGGCAAAATTAAAAGGTCTAGTGCTTGATAAAGCGCTGACTCGTTTTAGTTTTACCACCCAATGGCAAGGTGAGCCTTGGCTGATTCAAAGTCGAGCTTATGATGATACCGGCTATGTACAGCCTACGTTGGCCCAACTTAGAGAACAACGTGGCGTAAACACTATTTATCACAAAAATTCTATACATACTTGGCAAGTAGCGCCAACAGGTGAGGTGAAAAATGTTCAAATTACTTAAGTTGAGCTTTTCAGCGACCTTGGTTGCTAGTTTAGTGGCGGGGGTAATGTCAAGTGCCACTTATGCACAAGATTACAACATTGGTGCGCCCGCATCAGCACAAGAAATTGCTGGCTGGGATATTGATATTCGTCCAGATGGCATGGGCCTTCCAGTGGGCAGTGGTAATGCGTTGGATGGTGAGGAAAGCTATGAAATGTTCTGTGCCTCATGCCATGGTGTGTTTGGCGAAGGTGAAGGCCGTTGGCCAGTACTAACAGGTGGTGAAGGCACTTTAGCGGATGATCGTCCAGTGAAGACTGTGGGAAGCTATTGGCCTTATGCGAGTACATTATTTGACTACATTCGCCGCGCTATGCCGTTTACCGCACCGTTGAGCTTGGATGATCAACAAGTTTATGACATTACCGCTTACGTACTTTATATGAACGATATTATAGAGGATGACTTTGAGCTATCTCATGAAAATTTAGCACAAATAAAAATGCCCAACGAAGATGGTTTTTACATAGACGATCGTCCTGATGTAAGCAATCCTCGTTGTATGGTAGATTGTGCAGACCCAGAAAAAATGATGTTACAAAGCTCTTTAGCAGGTGTAACTCCTATTGGGCACTTTGTAGAAGGTGCTGATGCACCTGCTGCAAGCCATTCGGATCAACATGACTTAGAAGCTAGTAAAGAGGCCGAACGTAAGGCGTCTATTACCGGCGTAGAAATCGCAGTGCCTGTTGCTAAGGAAACTTCGGCAATGAGTGCGGCAGCGATTGCTGGCGAAGCAACCTATCAAGCAGCGTGTGGTGTTTGCCACACTAGCGGTTTGGCAGGTGCACCGAAAGTAAGCGATGCTAATGCCTGGTCTGAAAGGCTTAAGCAAGGAACTGATTTACTTATTACCCATGCACTAGAAGGGTATTCTGGGAGTGCTGGGTATATGCCAGCCAAAGGTGGTAGAGCAGATTTATCAGACGAAGCAGTGACCAACGCGGTCCTATTTATGGTGGAGTCTCAACAATAATGTTGATATTTCATGAAGAAAAAAATGAGGAAAAACCAATGCGAAAAAACATAATAAAGCACGCATTACTAGGTTTGGTATTGATTGGAGCGTCTTCCATGACTTTGGCAGATTATTCTGCTGACCAAATAGCCAAGGGTAAAGCGCTTTATCTGAATAAGAAAGCAGGTAATTGTATTGCTTGTCATATGATCCCTGATGCAGATGCTAAGCTACCAGGCAATCAAGGCCCACCTCTATTGGCGATGAAGGCCCGTTTTCCAGATCCAAAGGTGCTTAGAATGCAAATCTGGGATCCAACAGTAAAGAACCCGACAACGATAATGCCTCCGTTTGGTAAGCATTGGATTTTGTCAGAAGATGACATTGATGCCATCGTGGCTTATTTGTATCAGTACTAAACTCTATTTCAGTGCCATTTAAAGAATATGGCAAAGGACTAAAACAATGATGAATCGAAGAAGTGTTTTAAAAGCGGTCTTTACCGGTGGCTTAGTTGCCGGTATGGGTGTGCTAATGCCACGTGTGGCTTTGGCAGCATGGTCTAAAGCTGCGTTTCAAGCAGAGTCTCAAGAAGCTGCCATGGGTGCTTTGTACAGTGCTGAGCCTAGTGCTAGTGCACAAGTGACTATGAAAGCTCCAGACATTGCCGAAAACGGCGCTGTAGTGCCTGTCAGTGTAAAAAGCAGTTTGGCTGGAGTGACTAGCATCGCGATTTTTGTGGCGAATAACCCACAACCATTAGCAGCGCAGTTCAATATTCCTGAAGGTACTATGGCAGATGTGTCTTGTCGTATCCGTATGGGAAAGACGTCTCAAGTTACTGCGGTAGTGACTACGGCTAGCGGTGAGTTTAGTGCTTCTAAAGAAGTGAAAGTAACAATCGGCGGCTGCGGCGGCTAAGGCGAACTAGGAGAAATTATCATGGCAAAAGGTATTTTACGCGCCAAAGCAAAAGCCAAAGGCGACAATACAGTAGTAAAAATCATGGCTAAGCATGCTATGGAAACAGGCAATCGAAAAGATAAGAGTGGGAACAAAATTCCTGCACAGTTTATTCAAACTCTAAGTGTTGCACATAACGGTAAGACTGTTATGGAAGCCAACATGGGAGCTGCTGTTTCTAAAAATCCATATTTGGCATTCACCTTTGTAGGTGGCGCTAAAGGTGACGAATTGCAAATGACATGGACGGAAAATACGGGCGCTAGCGCTACGGAAACCGCCAAAATTAAGTAGCCGGTAACGGCCACTCTATAGCAGAGGCATCAGAATGAAAATAATAAAATCACTGTTAGCCGGCGCATCTTTAGCGCTTGTAGCCAGTATCACTCAAGCAGCAACTAGCGGTAACACTCTGGCATCAGTTGATCCAGAAGCAGACCGTTTAGCATTGCAAAGTTTCTTTCAGAAACGCTTTCCACAAGTGCCAGTAGATGACTATGTCAATGGCATTTATGCCCTAGACGCCGGGTCTCGTGAGCAATGGGAAGAGATTGAAGAATTTCCTCCTTATGAGTTTGATGTTGAAGAAGGCGAAGTTTTGTTCAACACACCGTTTGCTAATGGCAAGTCTTATGCGGACTGTTTTGCCAACGAAGGCGTTGGCATTCGTCAAAACTTCCCTCGCTGGGATGAGTCTCAAGGTAAGGTAGTCACGTTAGAGTCAGCTATTAACCAGTGTCGTGAAGCCAATGGTGAGAAAAAGCTAGGCTGGAAGAAAGGCAAAATCGCCCAGATTTCTGCTTATATGGCCTACACCTCGCGTGACAATGTATTTGATGTGCAGATTCCAAATGACGGTGCTAAAGCCGCTTATTTAGATGGCAAGCAAAGCTTTTACACCCGTCGTGGTCAGCTAAATATGAGTTGTGCTAATTGTCACGTTGCAGGATCTAACGTGCTTATTCGCGCAGACTTACCAGGACCTGCATTAGGCCATGTCACACACTTCCCTGTGTTTCGTTCGAAGTGGGGTAACTTAGGTACATTGCATCGTCGTTATGCTGGATGTCAGTCTAACGTGCGTGGCGTATCGCAAAAAGCTCAAGGTGAAAAGTTAAGTAATTTAGAATTTTTCCAAACATACATGTCCAATGGCCTAGTAGTTAATGGCCCTGGCGCACGTAAATAAGCAGACGAGGAGAACAACATGAATAAGACGATTTCCCTTGTGGCAGCGTTAATGATGGTATCTGGCAGTGTTGCTGCCCAGACCTTTGATGAAGCCTTTAATGCGCAGCGTGGTATGAATGGTAAAGGCCATAGCTTTACCTTTGAAGGCAAAAGCTATACTACGGATCATCCCGAAGAAGTTGCAGCAGCAGCGCCAGCAAATGCCGCTAATGCTAAGCAATTACTAGCTGATGCTAAAGCCCAATATGCTAAAGCATTAGAAGTTGACTTTGGTTGGACGTTAACCAAGGGCCTGCTTTCTTCAGCCAATAAGGCTTTGGACGCTGGTGAATTCCGTAAGTCTATGGAATTATCTGCACGCGCTCAATACCACTCACGTATGGGTGTGGCTCAGTATCACCAGTCTCAACAAGAATGGCTAATGGCTGTACCTAACTAAGGTACATAGTTCATAGCTACAAAAGCCCACGCTCTGTTTTAACGGCAGTTTTGTGGGCTTATTTATTTAAGCTCAATTAGCTCATCATAGGAATAAATCATGTCTACTAGCCGTCGCGACTTTGCTCGTTTAATGGGAATTGCCGCAGTTTCTGGTGTGTTGCCTAGCCAAGGTTATGCTGCACAAAAAAAGCCTGCTGATTTCTATGAAGTGCCTAATTTTGGTAATGCACGTTTACTGCACATGACCGATTGTCATGGACAGCTTAATCCAGTTTATTTTCGTGAGCCTAGTATCAATTTGGGTATCGGCACAGCCTATGGCAAAGCCCCCCATGTGGTTGGCAATAAGTTTTTGGATCATTTTGATATCGCTCCAGGATCAATGGAAGCTTATGCTTTTACCTATTTAAACTTTGAGCAAGCCGCACAAGAGTATGGAAAAGTAGGTGGTTTTGCCCACCTTAAAACCTTAGTTGACCGCTTGCGTACAAGCTATGGCAGTGAAAACACACTGTTGCTAGATGGCGGCGACACTTGGCAGGGCTCGGGTATTAACTACAAATCTCGTGGCATGGATATGGTGCGGGCATGTAATTTGCTGGGTGTAGACATGATGACTGGCCACTGGGAATTCACCTATCATCAACAAGAAATTTTGCACAACATTAGCCAATTTAATGGCGAGTTTTTGGCCCAAAACGTGCTAATTACAGAAGATGCACTGTTTGATGGTGCAGATGATTATATCTATGACGAAGACTCTATGCGGGTGTTTAAACCCTATAGTATTCGTGAAATGGGCGGCTCTCGGGTAGCCATCATTGGTCAAGCTTTCCCACGAGTAAAAATTGCCAATCCAGCGCGTTTTGTGCCAGATTGGAGCTTTGATATTAACGGCGAAATGATGCAAGAGCTGGTGGATGACTTACGCCAAAATCAAGGTGTGGATGCTGTAGTTGTACTTTCACACAACGGTATGGACGTAGACGTAGCCATGGCCCAAAGAGTCACAGGCATTGATGCTATTTTAGGTGGCCACACCCATGACGGCATTCCTGCGCCCACCCAAGTAAAAAATAATGGTCACACCACGTTAGTGTGTAACGTGGGTTCAAATGGTAAGTTTTTGGGTGTACTAGATTTAGATATTGGCAAAGGCAAAGTGAATGGCTTTAGCTATCGTTTGTTGCCAGTATTCTCCGAGCTATTACCAGCAGATGCGCAGATGACAGCGCTTATCGCAGCAGAGCGTGCACCTTATGCAGGCTGGATGGACGAAGAACTGGCGGTGGCTGATGAAGTACTTTATCGCCGCGGCAATTTCAATGGTACCTTTGACCAAGTGATTTGTGATGCTTTACGAAGCCATTATGATGCCCAAATTTCTTTGTCGCCTGGTTTCCGCTGGGGCACTAGCGTATTGCAGGGCCAGACCATCACTATGGAAAGGGTGCTAGACCAAACGGCTACCACCTACCCCGAAACCTATGCACGGGATATGACAGGTGCAGAAATTAAGCTTATTTTAGAAGACGTGGCAGACAACATCTTTAACCCAGAACCATACCTACAGTCAGGCGGTGACATGGTAAGACTAGGTGGGCTGGATTATCGTTGTGATCCTTTGGCTCAAATGGGCTCGCGTATTGACGAAATGCGTTTGGACAACGGCACAGTGATTGAAGCCAGCAAAACGTATCGTGTTGCAGGCTGGGCTACAGTTGGCTCGCGTTCTGAAGGTGATGATATTTGGGATGTGGTTGCTCAGCATCTTCGAGATCAGCAAGAAGTTAAAATTGATAAGCTTAATACACCAGTGTTACTTAATGTGGCTGGTAACCCAGGCTATAAAGCCTAGAAAGGTAGAGAGACGGCGATGAAAAAAATAATCCAACATGCGCTATTAGTGCCATTGATTTCTTTGGCTGTGGGCTTCACGAGTGTTTCGGTCCATGCACAAGAAATTACTATTGAAGCGAACGATCTGCAAATAAATGCTCAGCTTAATATCGCCTCACAAAGCATTACTGATGGCCCATTGGTGTTGTTGGTGCATGGCACATTGGCCCATAATGACATGGAAATTATTGCCAATTTACAGACACTTTTGGAAGATGAATCTCTTAACAGCCTGGCGATTAATTTAAGCCTTGGCGTGGATGATCGTCATGGCATGTATGATTGTGCTGTGCCTCATCAACACCATCATCAAGATGCCATGGCTGAAATTGCACTTTGGATTGAATGGCTAAAGGAACAAGGCGTCACCCAAGTGTTAATAGCAGGTCACTCAAGAGGAGGCTCTCAGGTGGCTGCTTATAACCAAAATCCAGACCCTGTTGTGCTAGGCCAAGTGCTAGTAGCCCCTGCTACTTGGAGTGCGCAAGCCATGGCAGAAAGCTATCACCGTCGCTACCAAAAACACTTATCCGACCTTATTAAAGTGGCACAACAACAGCCTGCAGACGGATGGATGCCACAGCCTACAGACTTTATCTACTGCAATCAGGCGCCTCAGGTAAAGGCAGCTAGCTTTTTGTCTTATTATAATCCACCACAAACACTGAACACCCCAGATCTTTTAGTGGAAGGTGGTGTACATACTGTGATTTTGGCCGGCAGCGAAGACCAAGTGGTTAGAGACCTGCCAACGCAGCTAGAAGCGCGTGAGTTTTCCAATGTAGAATTTATCTTGGTAGATGGTGCGGATCATTATTTCCGCGATTTATATTCAGATGACATTCTGGACGCTATTCTAGACAGCATAGACACATTAGTGGAAGGGGATTAACCCTCTATGAACATCAAGTGGGTTATAAAGCGAGTAATCAAATCATGCAGTTGGTTGTTATTAACCCTCTGGTTGCCTGCAGGTATGGTGGTCACCGCAGGCACTGCAAGTGCTAACGAGCCGTTTGGTATGTTCAAAGACACAGCTTCATTAAAGCCAGATCGGGTTTTAGTACTACTGGCAGAGGTTGAAAACTGTAGTTTTTGTAAGCGAGTAAAAAATGACTTCCTATTACCACTGACCCTAGATCTAAAATGGGAACCCTTGTTTCAAGTGCGCCGCATAGATCTGAATTCACAGGCCATAGTGACCGATTTTACGGGCCAAAAAATATCCCAACAAGAACTTTCTCAGGCCTTTAAGGCTGATTTTTCACCTACTGTAATGTTTATCCATCCACGCACTGGACAGCGTATCGGTGAAGATATTATCGGTTTGGTTACACCTGATTTTTATGGATTTTACTTACAACAACAAATTACTCAATCCTATAATAAAATAACTGGGCAGCTATAGCCCTTGGAGAAAAAAATGAATACATTGTCTAAGTTTTTAACAGCTGCAGCTGTCGCAGTATCAACTCTCTCGATGGCAACTGTTGCTCAGGCGGAAAACAAGCCAGTAGGCATTACTGGTAGCCTTAGCTCTGTGACTGTCATGCATGAAGGTGCGAGCGTGGAGCTGGCGCGTGAACAAAATAATGCCAGCACTATTACGCAAGACTTTGCGTTAACGTCGCGTCCTTGTCCTCCATTTTGTATCCAGCCTATGGTGTTTGCGCCAGGAGTAGACACTTTAGGTGAGCTAGAAGTGATTGATCACCTGGTGCGTATGCAAGCCGGTGAAAACATACTAGTTATCGACTCACGCACACCCAACTGGGTGGCCAAAGGCACTATTCCAGGTGCTGTGAATATCTCTTGGGTAGGCCTAACACCTGCCAAAGGCGCCAGCACTGAAGGTATCATGGACATTATGCTTAACCAAATGGATGTAGCATTAATAGGCGATGTGGACGAATTTGAAGTAGATGAAGCCATTGTGAATGGCAATGTGGAAGATGTATTTGATTATTCAAATGCAAAGACCTTAGTGCTATTTTGTAACGGCATGTGGTGCGGACAATCTCCAGCGTCTATGAAAACTTTGCTATCGTTTGGCTACCCTGCCAACAAAATTAAGTGGTTCCGCGGTGGTATGCAAACATGGGAAGTATTGGGTTTAACGACTGTAAAGTAGTTTTAATCTAGTTTAACTGCCCAGAGCTTTGGTTCTAAGGCATCTAAAAACGTTATGTGGCTTAAATGCTGCATAGCGTTTTTTTTGATCTTTGTTAATGGATTGCTCTATATTACTGGGCTGTATACCCACTAAGTTTTTTTGCTAATGTCAAAAATATTGTTGGCTCCAAACCATTTTAATTGTCAACTGCGCTATCTTTATGGCACATAGTGTCAACCTAAAGCCTCGCTTATGCTAATCTATCCATAATTATTTATCACGCAGGCGCTATCCATGCAGGCCTTACAAAGCTCATTGAGTGACCACGCTCTACCTATTAGTAGCGCACCCATTAGGACATCCACTGCTACAGCCAAAAACGTGGCCCTACTTATCCATGAGCTACAGCAATTGTTACCTGCCTCTAGTGTCATACTATCCACCGAAAGCCAGCGTCCTTTTGAATGTGATGGCTTGGCTGTTTATCAGCAGCTCCCACTTATTACCGTGATTCCAGAAACAGTAGATCATGTGCAAGCTATTTTGCGCCTGTGTCATTTATACCAAGTGCCTTTGGTGCCAAGGGGCGCAGGCACTGGCTTGTGCGCTGGAGCTATGCCCCATGCAGAAGGGGTGTTGTTGGTGATGACTAAGCTCAATAAAATTCTACACATCAATGCAAATGCAGCTACAGCTACTGTGCAACCGGGTGTACGCAACTTGGCCCTCACCGAAGCAGTGCAGGATCTTGGCCTGTATTATGCGCCAGACCCCTCATCACAAATTGCCTGCACTATTGGCGGTAATGTGGCAGAAAATTCTGGTGGCGTGCACTGCCTTAAATATGGTCTTACGGTAAATAATGTCTTACAAGTGAAACTCATCACTATAGAAGGGCAACTTATTACCTTGGGCGGCGAAGGCTTAGATGAGCCGGGTATGGACTTACTCAGTTTATTTATAGGCTCTGAAGGTTTGTTAGGTGTGGTAGTGGAAGTGAAGGTGAAATTATTGCCACGAGCACCTCGTGTGCAAGTACTTATGGCCGCTTATGACAGCGTCACCAAAGCAGGTGATGCAGTGGCAGCACTTATAGGGCAGGGCATTATCCCTGCAGGTTTGGAAATGATGGATCATTTAGCCATAAGCGCCGCAGAAGATTTTGTAAAAGTGGGCTACCCCACAGAAGCTCAAGCACTGCTTATTTGTGAATTAGATGGCACAGATGCAGAGGTAGAAGAGCAGCTAGCAGTGGTGAGTGAATGCTTTAAAGAGCATGGAGCCACTAGCATTCGCATTGCTAAAAATGCCACAGAAGCCCAGGCTTTATGGCAAGGTAGAAAGGCTGCTTTTCCTGCAGTGGGGCGCATTTCGCCAGACTACTACTGTATGGATGGCACTATACCCCGTGGCAAAGTAGGCTATGTATTAACGCGCATTCAAGAGCTTGCGCTAAGCTATGGCTTAAGAGTGGCTAATGTTTTCCATGCAGGCGATGGCAATTTGCATCCACTTATTTTGTTTGACGCCAGCATAGATGGCCAGCTTGAACAGGCCGAATTATTAGGTGGAGACATCCTTACTTTATGTGTGGATGTAGGCGGCACTATTACTGGTGAACATGGCGTTGGATTAGAGAAAATGCCACAAATGCCTTATCAGTTTGCTGATGCAGAGTTGGCCCAGTTTAGACGTTTAAAAGAGGCATTTGATAGTGAATGCTTGCTAAACCCAGGCAAGGGTATTCCAACTCTTAAATATTGCCAAGAATACCGGAGCTTGCAACATGGGTGATTTAACCCAGCAGTTAGTGGAGCAAATCCAACACGCCCACGCCACTAAAACAGCTCTCAACATACAGGCAGGTAACACTAAAGCCAGCCTTGGCCGCCATACATCAGGTCAGGTGATCGATGTGTCACAACACACAGGTGTGCTCAGTTACAACCCTACAGAGTTGGTAATAACAGCCCGTGCTGGCACTAAAATAGAACACCTCAACGATCTATTAGCCCAAACACAACAAAGGCTACCTTTTGAGCCACCTGCCTTTGCTGGAGAGGCCACTATCGGTGGCACTGTAGCAGCTAACCAAAGTGGGCCTTCGCGTCCATGGTTTGGCAGTGTGAAAGATAGCTTGTTAGGTTTGGGACTTATCAATGGCTACGGCCAAGCCATGCAGTTTGGTGGTCAGGTAATGAAAAATGTGGCAGGGTTTGATGTCACACGGCTACAGTGCGGTGCAATGGGTGGCTTAGGTTTGATTACTCAAGTGTCGATAAAGCTATTACCGGCATTTAAGCTTACGCAAACCTTAACCTTTGAAATGACAGCGCAGGCTGCTCTGGATACCATGCAGCACTGGTCTAATCTTAGCTTACCTATTACTGGTATGTGTCACTTTCAAAATAAAGGCCAAAGTCTGCTTTATGTGCGGCTGCAAGGTGGCATCAGCGGTGTTGAAGACGCCCAGGTGTTTTTAGGTGGTGAGTCACTTTTGCCTGCGAAGGCGGATGCTTTTTGGCAAGCCTTGAATCAAGGCACGCTAATGCAACGCCAAGATCACCAAACACTGTGGTGCTGGGGTGGGCCTAGTGATGCCCCCTTTGATAGAGTGCCAAACACTTGCATGATTAATTGGGCAGGTGCGCAGCGATGGGTATTAGAAGATACCTCCAATACGCGCTCACAAGGTTTGGAAAAATCCCTATGCCAATATCAAGGTGGCAACCGTTTAGGTGAGGTTAATGGTACTGTAAGTGTGCCCCAAAAAGCCCTGCAGCAGCGCATAAAACACGCCTTCGACCCCCATAGCATTTTGAACGCAGGCCGCGTTTATTCTTGGATGTAGACGATGAAAACAATGATTGCTAAAGAGTTTGCAGACCAGCCCAAATTTGATCCTGTTAAGGGCATTTTACAAGCTTGCGTGCACTGTGGCTTTTGCACAGCCACTTGTCCTACCTACCTTTTGTTAGGTGACGAACGTGATAGTCCTCGTGGCCGCATCTATATGATGAAGGCTATGTTTGAAGGCCAGCCAGTCACCCATGAAACCCGTGATCATTTAGATCGGTGTCTTACATGCAGAAGCTGTGAAACTACGTGTCCTTCAGGTGTTGAATATGGCCATTTGGTTGATTTAGGTAGACAAGTGGCAGAGCAAAAGGCGCCACGAAAAATACCGCAAAAACTGATCCGTTGGGGCTTGCGTCAAGTGTTGCCGCGCCGTGCTATATTTGGCCCCTTACTAAAAATGGGGCAGTTGTTTAGGCCTTTATTACCGCAAGTAATCAAACACCATGTGCCTTTGCCAGTCGCTAAGCTTAGGGTGCCCAAAACCCAACATAAGCGAGTGATGTTGAGCTTGCCTGGATGTGCTCAAGCCAGTGCAGCGCCCAACACAGACATTGCCGCTGCAAAGGTGCTGGATCAGCTTAATATTAGCCTTAAAGTGCTGCATAAAACGGGCTGTTGTGGCGCAGTGAATCACCACCTAAATGCCCATGAAACGGCTCTTAATCAAGCAAGGCACAACATCGACTTGGTGTGGCCACAGTTACAAGCAGGGGCACAGGCCATAGTGATCACTGCCTCAGGTTGTGGGGCGGCCATACAAGAATATGGCTACATGCTACGAAATGATCCACACTATGCAAACAAAGCCAAGCAAGTATCACTTGCTGCCAAAGATATTGTGGAGATTTTGGCTCAGGAAGACTTATCCAACCTTAAAGAAAAACTAAGTAAAGCTAGGCAAGCTAAAGCTATAGCTTGCCCATCTGCAAATATTAGCAAAGTGGCAGTGCACTGCCCATGCACTCAGCAACATGCCATGCAACTGCCCAACAAAGTGAAAACACTGTTAGATAGCTTAGGTATAGAGACCGCAACCACCAAAAATGACCACTTGTGTTGTGGTTCAGCAGGCACCTATTCGTTACTACAACCCAAACTCAGTCAGCAGTTGCTTAGCCAAAAGCTTAAAGACTTAACTCTTGACCAGCCTGATGTTATCGTTACCGCAAATATTGGCTGTCAGTTGCACTTAGGTGGGACGGCTGATGTGCCTGTTAAACATTGGTTGGAGTTGTTGATTGATGCATAACGTAAATAAATATTTACCTAGTTTGACACCGTTTTGGGGAATTATTTGACGATGTGTTTGTCTATAAAAAAGAATCATATTATTAAGGAAAATCTATGAAAAACGTATTCACCAAAAATATTTCAACCCTGACTAAAAAGCTGAGTGTCACTGCTTCTTTAGCTACGCTAAGTCTACTTTTAGCAAACACTGCTCAAGCGCAAACGATGCTGGTTAAAGTGCTACAAGCTTCAGACGAAATAGTGTCCCAAGTGTATAAAGAAGTGCCTATTAAGTCTTGTAGAATCGAAAAGACACCTATCTATGGCACTCAAGAAGGCTCAGGTCAGGCCTCCACTGCTGATGTGGTAGCTAGTGCTATTTTTGGTGGTTTGTTGGGTAATCAAGTGGGAGGAGGCACGGGTAAAGATGCAGCCACCTTGCTTGGTGCTATAGCGGGTGCAGACATGGCCAATAAAAAAGGTAAAAGTAAGCAAGTTATTGTGGGCCATAACCAACAAGAAGTATGCGATGTGATCATGCAGCAACGCTCTGTAAATCAAGTCACAGGCTACAAAACCTATATCGAATTTGGTGGCAATGTATGGCAAATGACCACAGTGATCCCTTACACTAAGGGTGAGTTTTTAAGTGTGAACGTTAACATAACGCCTGCCGAATAATCCTACAGGGCCAATGCTAGATCCAGCATGGCTGGGTCTACATTGCCGCCCGACAAGATCACTACCGTGGTCTTATCAGCTACAGCTAAGCTGTGATTTAAAATTGCAGCTAATCCTACACACCCACCAGGTTCCACTACAAGTTTTAGCTGTTGCATGCATGTAGCCATAGCAGCTAATACATGTTGGTCATTCACAGTTTTAGCGCCTGCTAAATACTTGTGCAATATGGGGAACGTGAGTGCGCCAACCTTACGTGTCACAATGGCATCACAAATAGAGGCAGGTGAATGGTCATTGCCTATTATGGTGCCAGCAATGATTGAGCGTGCTGCGTCATCATAACCTTGGGGTTCTGCCCCCCATAGTGATATATCTGAAAAGTGGTGCCTAAGTGCTATAGCGCTGCCTGACATCAAACCGCCGCCCCCAATGGGGCCTATGGCTTGGTCTGGTATTAGGTTTAATGCCTCAAGCTGATAGGCTATTTCTAGGCCAGTGGTGCCTTGACCTGCAATAATATCCGTATCATTAAATGGTGGAATAAGGGTGAGGTTATGAGCCTGTGATAGTTGCTGGCCAATGGCATCCCTATCTTCTTTGTGCCTTTGGTATAGCACCACTTTAGCGCCAAGGGCCTTGGTATTTTCAATCTTAATCTTAGGTGCGTCACTGGGCATGATAATGGTAGCGGGCACACCAAAATATGCAGCAGCAGCAGCCACTCCCTGAGCATGGTTGCCTGATGAATAAGCAACGACTCCAGTTAGTTGGTTAGCGTCCGCAAGCTTACTTAGTTTGTTAAAAGCCCCACGAAATTTAAATGACCCAGTATGTTGCAGACTTTCAGCTTTAAAGAGTACGCGACCACCAAGCTGCTGGTTTAGTAGGGGCGATTCTAATAAAGGTGTGACTAATGCGTGGCCTTTAATGCGTTGGCTGGCAGTGAGGATATGCTGATAATTAATTGCAAGTGAGGCCATAAATTGCATGTCTTTTGGTTGGTATTTTATCTCTAAAGCGATCTTTGCTTTGTGAGCTTAGCTTACAACATACCTAAAAATAAAACCTGTGTTATGATTAGAGATTGCGTTTCTATTTTCCACATACTATGACATTAACCAGTAGTCCAAAATCACGCCTTAGGTTACCGCCTAATAAGCATCAGGTTAAGCAAGAGTTAGCCCAAGATGTTGCCAATTTTTTGGCGCGTGGAGGAAATGTAGAGCATGTTGAGCAAGGTGAAACAGCGTTGGTGAATGGCTGTTTTAACCAGCAGCGTCCTGTCATTGCTACGCAAGCACAAACACGCACACTTTTATCATCTCAAATAGAAGCCATCGAAAAGCGCAAAGAAGAGCGTCGCCAGGCCAAACCCGCGCCTATTACTACCAATCGTCGCCCCACTAAAAAGTGGATATATGATGACTTTGGTGAGCCTTTACGTTGGGTTTGGGCTTAATCTATAACGACATTTTAATAAGCCATTGTGCTAGATTTGTATACAAGGGATTTTAATTATGCAGTTTATCATCGCTGATGATCACCCTTTATTCCGTACTGCGATAACACATACTCTACAGCAGCACTTTGACGGTGCTCAAGTGTTAGAGGTGGGTAGTTTACAAGAGCTCTTAAAGTTATTGAAAACGGGAGTAGACGCAGACCTTCTATTACTTGATTTACATATACCAGACGCTCATGGATTTAATGGTTTGGCTCAGGTAAGTGAGCTTTTCCCAGATATCCCTGTGATGATTGTATCGGGTAATGATAATCCAAGTGTTATACATAAATCGGTGGCATTAGGTGCCAGTGGTTTTTTACCTAAATCAACTTCAAACGAAGACATAGCTGTTGCTATTAATTGTGTTATGCAAGGCCAGGTGTGGATTCCAGCTAACTTGCCAGCTATTACAATGTCCCTAGATAACGAGCAAACTGCACAACGTATTGCGGCATTAACACCTCAGCAATTAAAGGTGTTAACGATGATGGGAGATGGGCTGTATAACAAGCAGATAGCCTCAGAACTGTCGGTAACAGATGCCACTGTGAGGGCTCATGTGACTGAAGTTTTTCGTAAATTAGGGGTAACTAATAGAACTCAAGCAGGCATCTTTTTTAATCGCCTAAAAGTGGAAGACCCTCATTGTCAGGTGATGTAAATGCATCGTGCGGTTGAAAAAGACTCAACTGGACACGTGTCAGTTCAGGTAAAACTGGCCTAACCCCACTAACCTAAACGATTAATAAACTTGCGCAACACCGCCGGTTTGATAGGTTTGTGAATGAGGCCAAAGCCTGAGGCTTTAGTTAGCTCTCTCATCTGATGGCTTTGATCAGCGGTAATCACAATTGCCGGTACTTCTTGCTCTATTACCTTGCCTATGGAAACTTGCATTTTTTGCCTCATAAATTGTCTTATTTCAACTATAGCGTCGGTACCCAAGTAGTTTTGATCTAAATGGTAGTCTGCCAGAATTAGTTGGGGCAAGGTTTCCATAGACAAGCTTTCAACAATATTTACAGCTTGTTGTGCACTTGCTGCACAATACACATCACAACCCCACAAAGTCAGCATGGCGTGCATACCTTGCTGAATGCTTAGGTCATTATCGATCACTAACACTCTAAAACCTTTGAGTTGATAATGATCAGCAGATAGTTGGATGTTCCTATCGTGTTTTGGTTTGAGTGCATCATCTCCAAAAGGCACTTGAATTGAAAACATCGAACCCTTGCCATAGGTAGACACAACTCTTAGAGGGTGAGCAAGGGCTTTTGCTGTTCGTTGAGCAATAGCCAAGCCCAAGCCAATACCATTTTTAGACGCATGAGGGCCTATTTCTAAACGCTTAAATTCAATAAAGATGTCGTCTAGTTTATTCTCAGGTATCCCCAAGCCCGTATCCCAAATCTGTATTTCTAAACAATTTTCTAAACGCCTACAGCCTAAAAGTACCTTACCTTTTTCAGTGTAACGCAGTGCATTAGTGAGGAAATTTTGCAGTACGCGGCGTAACATGTTGGGATCGCTAAAAAGTGTAGCTTGGCTGCATTGTAGGTGAAAAGTTAGCTCTTTTTGTTGGCATAATACGTTAAATTCAGCTGCTAGCTGTCGCATCAACTCGGCTGCGCAAAAATGATTTGGTTGTGGCCTTGAGCCTCCTCCATCTAAAGTGGAAATTTCTATTAAATCACTGATTAACTGCTCTGCATTAGCTAAGGATGCGTCTAGGTGTTTTGAAAGCTGTAGGCTTTGGGCGTCTTTTTGTAAATCTGATTGGCGCTGAGCAAGGGCTGTAGAAAATAATTTTGCAGCGTTTAAAGGCTGCATTAAATCATGGCTAGCAGCAGCCAAAAAGCGGGTTTTACTGTGGTGGCTCGCATCAGCTTGGGCTTTTGCTTGTTGTAGCTCAATGTTCACCTTAGATAGGCTTTCAGTGCGCTCGTTAACACGCTTTTCCAGACTCTCATTGGCTTCAATGAGGTCTTTTTCGCTCTTTCTTAGGGCCGATTCCGCGTGGTATTGTTCACTGATGTCTACGTAGGTATTTACATAACCTCCATCGGGCATTGCATGGCCGCGCACTTCAATGACAGTGCCATCTTCGCGATACCGAATGCTGCGATGCTGCTCACCGCGCGTGATCATCTCCATGCGTAACGTAACAATTTTGGCAGGATCAATAGACCCATATTCGCCTTGTAATGCGCTTAGGCGAATGATTTCTTCAATAGGGGTTCCTACCTTGACAACATCTTTAGGGAATTCAAACAATTCTAAATATCGTGTATTCCACATTGCTAGGCGAAGATCTTTGTCTATTACTGAAATACCTTGGCTTACGTTATCGATAGTGGCTTGCAGCAAAACTCTGTTAAAGCTTACGGCCTTTGCTGCTTCGCCCACCATAGACACTACATCACCTAAATTAACATCTTTTTGGTTGAGGCTAGATTCCATTACAGCTCTTGCAGAAGAGGTGCCAATAATGCCACTTAAGGTGCGTTCAAAGTGCAGGATTAGTTGTGAGTTAATAGGCGCGTTTTTGTGTAAATCTAAATGTGGTTGTTTAATACCTAACTGTTTGAGTGACTCTACAGTAGCGCGGTACCCCAAAAAACGTTCTAGCAAAGTGGACAAGTCACCTACACAAAGCTCACTATTGTGCCTGCGACCTTCAATTAAAGCCGATGGGGGCAAAGTCCCAACGAACAAGTCAGCTTGTATGCGATCAATGATTCTGGGTGTGCTAACTTTTGAAACAATAATATATAACGCTATATTTACACTTAAGCTCACCAGCGTAGCATGGGAAATGGGGTCTAGCTCCAAACCAAACAGTGCTGTGGGTCTAAGCCATTCAATACCGAATGGGCCGTTGTTGATTATGCTGCCTGATTGAAGAAAAAAACCTGTGAGATTAGGTAAAAGCAAACAATAAATCCAGGCTAAAAAGCCAGCTAATAGCCCCGCTGTTGCACCGCGCACATGTCCTCCCCGCCAAAAAATACCACCAAATAAGGGTGGGCCAAACTGTGCAACAGCAACAAATGCTGACAAGCCAATAGACACCAACGCAGTGCTACTATCGATGAGTAAATAGTAGCCATAGGCCATCAGTAATACAGCAAAAATACTTAAGCGCCTTAAGTTGAGTAGTAGATGGCCTAAGTGCTTGTTTTGTGACACCTCCACTGCACGCACATGCAATATAAACGGCATAATGATGTCATTAGTCACCATGGTGCTGATAGCAATAGTAGACACTGTAACCATACCTATAGCTGCTGAAATACCACCGATGTAGGCTAAGATAGACAGACCTGTTTGCTCTTGCGCCATTGGCATTAGCAAGGAATAAAAGTCTGGATTACTATTGGTGCCTGCCAAAGCTTGACTGCCAGCCCAAGCAATGGGGATCATGAAAGCGCACATGCTAATCATATAAAGCGGGAACAACCATCGTGCTGTATTGACATGGTCTGGATTAGTATTTTCTACTGCCAGCATATGAAATTGACGTGGCAAACAGATTACTGCGATAACAGCTAAAAAACTTTCAATAATAAAGCTAGTACGAAATGGAGAGAACAGGCCTAGGCTGCTGCTACCATTTTGCTGCTCTAGTTGATTAAAAATATCACCGAACCCATCATTAATTACATAAGTGGCAAAAAAACCTATCGAGACAAAAGCAATCAGTTTAATAAGAGACTCAACTGCAATGGCTAAAACCATTCCAGGATTATGGGCAGAAGTGTCAACTTGGCGTACGCCAAACAACACACTAAATATGCCAATGAGCACGGCAATCATTAATACAGAAATATCAGCTTGAGAATTACGTAACCCACTTTGGCTACTCAGCACTGCATAACTTAGGTCAATCGCTTTAAGTTGCAAAGCTATATAGGGTAATACGCTCAAGGTAGCGATCAGGGTAACAGTGACAGCCAATCGCCTGCTCTTACCATAACGTGAAGAGATAAAGTCTGAAATTGAACCAATGTTTTCACGTTGTGCAATAAGCACTATTTTGTAAATGACGCGATGTCCAAAAAGAAAAAACAGTATGGGGCCAAGATATGAGCCTAAAAAATCCCACCCTGACGTAGAAGCGCGCCCTACTGAGCCATAAAATGTCCAAGAGGTTAAAAACACTCCCAAAGATAAGCTGTAAATAATGGCTTGAAGGTGCCTATTTGAGTGAAGCTTAAATGACACAAGTTTGTCTCCAAGCTTTGCCACACTCAGCAATAGAGCGAAGTAAGCTAAAGAGATAATCAAAAGTGAACTGCTGCTAAACATAGGCAAGTAGGTAGCGCAAATAGAAGTCGCTATAGGGTAACACGGTTACTAGCAAAAGGTCATTGAGCAGCGACAGCAAGCAATTTTACTTAAATATTTTTTAACACCTACGTTAGTCTATGAACCGACATATATCTAATACCAGTAAAATCAATTAGAGGTTATCTTTACAACAATAAGAATATTTTAAAGTAGAATTTGCCATGACCCTTAGCTTAAAAAAACCAACCTACCCAGCGCCGGGACTAGATACCTTCCCCAAACTCTTATTGCATAATGCACGCATGTTTACTGATAAAGATGCCATGCGCGAAAAAGAATTTGGTATTTGGCAGTCATGGACTTGGAGCCAAGTGGCAGAAGAAGTAGAGCGGTTTGCTCTTGGTTTACAGGCTAATGGTGTTAAGGCGGGAGATACAGTGCTTATCATAGGTGGCAATCGCCCACGCACTTACTGGACTATGTGTGCAGTGCAATCTTTAGGAGCGGTGCCAGTTCCTACTTACCATGACTCGGTTGCAAGTGAGATGCAATTTGTGATTGAGCATTCTGATGCTCGGGTTATCGTGGCTGAAGACCAAGAGCAGGTAGATAAAATTTTAGATGTAAAAGCTCTTTGCCCAAGCGTGGAGCTGATCATTTACGATGATCCTCGTGGAATGAAAGGCTATGACCCTCAAGAGATCAAAATCCAAGATTTTGTCACTGTGCAGGCTCAAGGAGAGGCCATTCGTAAGGATAATCCTAACCAATTTCAAGAGCTTGTTAACCAAGGTAAAGGTGAGGATCTTTCTATTATTCTTTACACCTCGGGCACCACCGGGCAGCCTAAGGGTGTGGTGCTGACCTATGATAATACTCTGCTCACTGGCTACTATGGCGGCTTGCTTGAAGGTCTCACAGAAAATGAAGAAATACTTGCCTATTTGCCTGTGGCTTGGATTGGGGATCACATATTTTCTTACGCTCAATCTTACACCATGGGTTTTTGTGTTAACTGCCCAGAAAGTACTGAAACAGTGGCATCTGACATGCGCGAAATCGGCCCTACTTATTATTTCGCCCCACCTAGAGTGTTTGAAAGTTTGCTAACCAACGTGCAAATACGCATGGAAGATGCAGCGCCTTTTAAGAGAAAGATGTTTAAATATTTTATGCAGGTCGCGAAAAAAACGGGTATTAAGTTATTGGAAAACAAGCCAGTAGGCCTGATGGACAGAATTAAGTACGCCTTAGGTAGCGTCTTGGTATATGGGCCTTTGAAGGATGCTTTAGGTATGGGGCGTGTGCGTTTGGCTTATACTGCAGGAGAGGCAATTGGTGGAGAGATTTTTGACTTTTACAGGTCGTTAGGCATCAATATAAAGCAACTCTATGGACAAACTGAGTCCTCAGTATTTATTACAGTGCAGCCAGACGGTGAGGTTTTTCCAAACACAGTGGGCACGCCAAGTCCAGGTGTGGAGTTGAAGATAGCTGACAATGGCGAGGTGATTTACCGCAGTCCAGGTGCCTTTCACAGTTATTTCAAAAACCCTGAATCTACCGCAGCTACTAAAACAGATGAAGGTTGGGTGCACACAGGCGATGCGGGTTTCATGACCCCAAATGGCCACTTACGTATTATTGATCGTGCTAAAGATGTGGGGGCCTTTAATAGCGGCAAGATGTTTGCCCCTAAATACATTGAAAATAAAATTAAGTTCTATCCTCATATCCAAGAAGCAGTCACATTTGGTGATGGGCGTGATGACTGCATGGCCTTTATCAACATAGATTTGGGCGCCGTAGGCAATTGGGCTGAAAGAAACAACATCGCCTATGCATCCTATCAAGAGTTAGCAGCCCACCCGGCAGTGAACAAGATGGTGGCACAAAGTATTGCTGAAGTGAACGAGTCTTTGTTGGATGATGAAATGTTGGCTCATTCACAGGTCAGTCGCTTTCTTATATTGCACAAAGAGCTGGATGCTGATGACGGCGAGCTTACTCGCACTAAAAAGGTGAAGCGTAAGCTCATTAACGAACGTTACAAAGTGTTAATTGACGCCTTGTATGAAGGTAAAGACCAGTGCTTTATTGAAACCGAAGTGGCTTTTGAAGATGGTCGCGTTGGTACAATTTCCGGTGACATCAGTATTCATGATGCCAAAACTTTTAACCCAGTAGCCCAAGCGAGCTAAGCCATGAGTGAACCATTACAACAAATGGAAGCGGCCTCAAAACTGCTAGAGCTGAAAAATATCGACTTGTCTTTTGGTGGTGTTAAAGCCATCAGTAATATTAGTTTTGACGTAATGGAAGGTGAAGTTCGCGCCATCATTGGTCCCAATGGCGCAGGTAAGAGCTCCTTGCTTAATGTGATTAATGGATTTTATCACCCTCAGCAAGGGGAGATTTGGTTTGATGGTAAGCAACGTCATGCCATGAAGCCTTATCAAATTGCCTATCAGGGAATTGCGCGTACCTTTCAAAACATTGCCTTATTTAAAGGCATGACAGTGCTGGATAATATAATGACAGGGCGCTTTACCCACATGCATAAAAACATGTTTTGGCAGGCGTTGTGGAAAGGCCCAGCAGAAAAAGAAGAAATTGAAAACCGAGAGTTTGTTGAGCACATTATCGACTTCTTAGAGATACAAGCGATACGCAAAACCCCAGTAGGGCGCTTGCCTTACGGGTTACAAAAGCGTGTTGAGTTAGGTCGAGCTTTAGCAGCACAGCCAAAAATGCTGCTATTGGATGAACCAATGGCTGGTATGAACGTAGAAGAAAAAGAGGACATGTGTCGCTTTATCTTAGACGTGAATGACACTTTTGGTACCACCATTGTGCTTATTGAGCATGATATGGGCGTAGTAATGGACATAGCGGACCGTGTGGTGGTGTTGGATTATGGCCGAAAAATTGGCGATGGCACTCCAGATGTGGTGCGTAATGATCAAACTGTAATTGATGCCTATCTTGGCGTGAGTCATTAAGGGGACTATGTATGAGTGCTGATTTTTTATATATCATCGAAGTAATACTCAACGGCCTAATGGCGGGTGTGATGTATTCTCTGGTGGCCCTTGGTTTTGTGCTGATTTTTAAGGCATCAGGTATTTTTAACTACGCCCAAGGCGTAATGGCTTTGTTTGCTGCTCTGACTTTGGTGGGCATTCAAACTGGACAGATACCTTTTTCCCATCTAATTAATGCCATTTTTGGCACCAATATGCATCACTTTGGCTGGCAAGTGCCTACGATCATAGCTATTTTGCTAACAGTAGGCGTAATGGTGCTTTTTGCCATTATTGTAGAGCGCTATATATTGCATCATTTGGTTAACCAAGAGCCTATTATCTTGTTTATGGCGACCATCGGATTAGCCTACTTTATGGAAGGTTTCGGCGACATCATGTGGGGTAGTGACATTAAAACCCTAGATGTAGGCTTGCCCTCAGGAGGCTCGCTTTGGTTAGAAGAGTACACCTTAGGCTGGGCTGCTGAAGGCGAGAATTATTATGGTATGTATTTGGATAAGTTGGATATGGTGGCCAGTTTAGTCGCTATAGTATTAGTGGTTTCATTAACCATTTTTAGTCAATACACCAAAACAGGCAGGGCTTTGCGAGCGGTAGCAGATGACCACCAAGCAGCGTTGTCTGTGGGCATTTCATTGCGCACCATCTGGGTAATTGTGTGGTCTATTGCAGGCTTTGTAGCTTTGGTGGCTGGTATTATGTGGGGTGCCAAGTCTGGCGTTCAATTCTCGCTTTCCCTAATCGCATTAAAAGCCTTACCTGTATTGATGCTGGGTGGCTTTACTTCCATTCCAGGAGCCATTATTGGTGGTTTGATTATTGGTGTAGGTGAAAAGTTATTTGAATATTCCATTGGCCCGTTAATTGGCGGTGCTACAGAAAATTGGTTTGCCTATGTGTTGGCGCTTATGTTCCTTGTGTTTAGGCCACAGGGGTTGTTTGGCGAAAAGATTATAGAAAGGGTGTAACAGATGTTTTATCGCGAATCAGGTGATTTTAAAAAGACTTACCAAAAAGATAATCAAACCTTTCCTATTAAATTTGATCGGTGGCGATATTATTTTGTAATGCTAGTGGCTTTTATTGTTGTCCCCATGTTTCTTACAGACTACATGGCTAATGCAGTCATGACTCCCTTTTTAGTGTGGGCTATAGCTGCACTAGGGCTGAATATTTTGGTGGGTTATACCGGACAGCTGTCTTTAGGCACCGGTGGTTTTATGGCAGTAGGTGCCTATGCAACCTATAAGCTTATGACCGCATTTCCTGGCATGGATATGGTTAGTGTTGTATTGCTTTCTGGTTTAATTACCGCAGTAGTAGGGGCTCTTTTTGGCTTGCCAAGCTTGCGAATTAAAGGCTTCTACTTAGCAGTAGCCACCCTAGCAGCGCAATTCTTCTTAGTATGGTTACTTAACAAGGTGCCATGGTTTTATAACTACTCTGCATCCGGTCAAATTAGCGCCCCACAGCGGGAGATGTTTGGGGTCATTATTACCGGTCCTCATGCGACACCAGTAGCTGGTTATCTTTTTTGTTTGGTGTTTGCTGTGGGTTTAGCTTGGGTAGCACGTAATTTAACCCGAGGGCGTTTGGGGCGCAGCTGGATGGCGATACGAGACATGGATATTGCCGCAGAAATAATTGGCGTTAACCCATTAGCTGCGAAGCTATCTGCCTTTGCGGTCTCGTCGTTTTTTGTAGGCATTGCAGGCTCTTTATTCTTTTCTGTGTATTTAGGTGCTGCTGAAGTGACTGAAGCGTTTGGCATCTCTGTGTCATTTGCAGTGCTATTTATGGTCATTATTGGCGGATTAGGATCTATCTTTGGTAGCTTCATAGGTGCAGCCTTTATGGTGTTAATGCCAGTTCTACTAAAAAATATTTTAGTAGGTGGTATGGGTTGGCCTACAGATTTAGCCGCGCACTTTGAATTTATTATTGTGGGTGGGCTTATATTGATATTTCTGATCGTAGAGCCCCATGGCCTAGCGCAAATGGCTCGAGTATTAAAAGAAAAATTACGGCTTTGGCCGTTCCCGCACTAGGTTTACACGAAGCGTTATTAGCTTTATGAAAACTACTTAGTGTTGTTTCATGCTCATGTGAGCAAAATAAAAATAAGTCAAACCCTTAGGAGGATGACGACATGAAATTTACTAAATTAGCAACGATTGCTTTGACTACAATGGCGGTTTCAGCACCTGTTGTAGCTGATCTTGTATTTCCATCATTAAGCTACCGAACCGGGCCCTATGCCTCAGGTGGTGCGCCCTATGCTGATGGTTATGCAGATTATTTCACTTTGTTGAATGAGCGTGATGGCGGTATTGGTGGTGTTAAAACTGCTGTGCCAGAGTGTGAAACGGGTTATAACACAGCAAAAGGTGTGGAGTGTTATGAAGCAACCAAAGGCGACGGCGCATTAACCTATCAACCTTTGTCTACAGGTATTACTTATCAGTTGATTCCTAAAACCATGGCGGATGATATTCCGCTGATGACACAAGGCTATGGTCGTACATCGGGTGCAAACGGCAAGGTGTTCTCTCATGTATTTAACTTCCCAGCCAACTATTGGTCTGGCGCTAGCCGAATCATTAACCGAATTAAAGAAGAGAATAGTGGTAGTGCAGAAGGCCGCAATATTGCTTTGGTTTACCACAACTCAGGCTATGGTAAAGAGCCTATTACTACGCTAAAAGCATTGGCAGACAAAGAAGGCTTTAACCTTACTTTGATTCCAGTAGATCATCCTGGCCAAGAGCAAAAGTCTCAGTGGTTGCAAATTCGTCGTGAGCGTCCAGACAATATTATTCTGTACGGTTGGGGTGTAATGAACCAAGTTGCCCTAAAAGAAGCTGCTAACATCCGTTATCCAATGGATCAAATGTTCGGCATCTGGTGGTCTGGTACGGATAATGATGCACTTGAAGGTATGGGTTCACATGGCTACAAAGCAGCAACCTTTCACAACGTAGGTAGTGACTTCCCAGTGTATGCTGATATCCAAAAGTTTGTGGTTGATGCAGGTTTAGCAGCAGGCGATGGATCTAACGTGGGTACTGTGTTGTATAACCGTGGTATGTACTCTGCAATGTTAGCAGCGTCTGGCGCGGCTAAAGCACAAGAGATTCATGGTGTGAAAGACATTACTTCGGGCATGATGCGCGATGGTCTAGAAGCATTAGATGTGACAGATGCCTTGATGGCTGCAGCTGGCATGCCTGAGTTTGGTCCTGAATTTACTGTGAGTTGCTCTAACCATGGTGGTCCAGGTGACGTGGGTATTCAACAGTGGGATGCTAACGATCGTCAGTGGAAATTGATTGGTGGTTTTGAAGCTCCAGACACCAAGCTGATTAACCAGCTTATTAAAGTTGACTCTGAAGCGTATGCAGCAGAAAACAACATCACTCCACGTGATTGTTAATTTAAGCATTAACTAAGTTGCTTAAATAATCGAGGCGCCATTATTAGTGGGCGCCTCGACTTTAATTTTTACTAAAATAGATTGTTTTGCTGGTGATAGGAAAAAATCATGACCACACAAAAAGCACCGATACTATCCATCAACAATATTGAGGTGATTTATGATCACGTGATATTAGTATTGAAGGGCGTATCCTTAGAAGTTCATGAAAAAGGCATTGTGGCTTTGCTTGGCGCTAACGGCGCAGGTAAGTCTACCACCATTAAAGCAATTTCTAATTTATTAGGCTCTGAGCGTGGCGTTGTCACCAAAGGTAGTATCGAATTTGAAGGCGAAAATATTAACACCCGTAATCCAGCCGAATTGGTAAAAATGGGTGTAGTGCAGGTGATGGAAGGCCGTCACTGTTTTGAGCATTTAACGATAGAGGAAAACTTGTTAGTAGGTGCTTACGCTCGCACAGATGGCCGCCGAAGTGTGCAAGAAAGTTTGGAAATGGTGTATAACTATTTTCCTCGCTTAAGAGAAAGACGGAAAAGCCAAGCTGGATATACTTCTGGTGGCGAACAACAAATGTGTGCCATTGGCCGTGCCTTAATGGCTAATCCACATATGATTTTGTTGGATGAGCCATCCATGGGTCTTGCTCCTCAGTTGGTGGAAGAGATTTTTGAGATTGTTAAAAAACTCAATGAGGAGCAAGGCGTCACTTTTTTGTTGGCAGAGCAAAATACAGCGGTAGCGTTGCGCTACGCCACTTATGGCTACATCATGGAAAATGGTCGAGTGGTGTTAGACGGAAAAGCCAGCGACTTACGTGAAAACGAAGACGTGAAAGAATTTTACCTAGGTGTAAGTGATGGCGCACAAAAGAATTTTCGTGATGTGAAGCAATACCGTCGCCGTAAGCGTTGGCTGGCCTAATTACTTGCCTTGCTAGCATTCAAGTTTTAGGATTATCAATGTGAAGGACACATGATGACAGATTTTTATAACAATCTAGAAACCCGTGAACCTGGTCAGCGTCAAATTGAACAGATTCAAGCGGTTGCAGCTCAGGTAGCACATGCCAAAGCCACTTGCCCGGGTTGGGCAGGTATTTTGCATGCAGTAGTTGCAAGTGACATTACTTCGACTCAAGCCATAGCCAAGCTACCCATTACTCGCAAATCTAGCCTCATTGAACTACAAAAAAACAACATGCCTTTTGGTGGTTTGGTGAGCAGTGAAGCTGCGCCACTTACTTATGTGTTTTCATCTCCAGGCCCTATTAATGAGCCTGGATTTGAAGTGCCAGACCATTGGCACTTTGCCAGAGCATTATATGCTGGCGGTTTGCGTAAAGGGGATTTGGTGCACAATACCTTTTCATATCACTTTACCCCAGCAGGAGCCATGTTTGACAGCGCATTAAAAGCCCTAGGTTGTACCGTGGTTGCAGCAGGAGTGGGCAACAGTGAAATGCAGGCTCAAAGCATAGCGGCGCTTAAACCCAAAGCCTACGTTGGAACCCCTTCGTTTTTAAAAATACTATTAGAAAAGGCGGATAGCCTTAACTTAAATGTTAGCTCCTTGACCCATGCAGTGGTGGGTGGCGAGCCATTTTTTCCAGCCCAACAAGACTTTTTCAAAGCCCGTGGGCTCAATGTATTACAAGGTTATGCTACGGCAGACCTTGGCAGCATTGCCTATGAAACGCCAGCTAGACAGGGCATGGTGATCGATGAGGATGTGTATGTAGAAATTGTTCGCCCAGGCACCGGTGACCTCGTGGCAGATGGTGAAGTAGGTGAAGTGGTGGTGACCAACTTTAATAAGCACTATCCATTGATCCGTTTTGCAACAGGTGATATGTCTGCCATTTTGGTAGGACAAAGCCCATGTGGACGAACCAACAGGCGCATTAAAGGTTGGATGGGACGGGCAGACCAAGCCGCTAAAGTGAGAGGGATGTTTGTGCGGCCAGAGCAAGTAGCTGACTTAGTAGCCAAACATGAAGCGTTAGTAAAAGTTCGCCTGCAGGTGAAGCAGATAAACGGGCAAGACAGTTTGCAAGTGTTATGTGAAGTTAAAAATACCTTATCCGAAACAACTCAACTTATTACAGAAGGTGTACGCAGTGTGTTGCACCTTCGTGGGGAGGTTGTTTTACACGCCATAGGAAGCTTACCCAATGATGGTATCGTTATTGACGACCAGCGTGAACGCTAAACACTAATCTACTAAAATAGCCGATTAGTGTTTAGCGATTTATCTAATAATGATTAGCTAAACACTGCATAAATATAATAACTAACGCAATTTATAGTATACAGCCCAGCCACAGGCAGTGTATTGGCGCGGGCAATCTGACTGCCGCTAATGTGATAATTGCCCTGCATGGCCAATAAAGTGCCCGAAACAGGGTTAATTGAGCTACCAAGCCCCCAAGCTGATAAAAACGTCATTGCCAATAAGTTTGGATCTGGTTCTAGAGTGAGTAATAGTGGCGCAATCACTGCCATAATCATGATTACATGCACACCTAGGCGCCCAGCTACCAAGCAAAAACCTAAGGTTAAACTAGCTTCTAGTGGGCCATAATGGCTAAACGGTAGCCAAGGTGGCACTACCTTAAAGAACTCCCCCAAACCAATAGCAAAAACGCCAGCAGCCAAAAAGAGGGTGATTTCATTGTGCATTTTGGCCAAGCGATTGACTATATGGCTATGCAATTGCTGAGGCCTACCCTCATAAAGCAACACTGTAATCACTAACACGGGCGCACTGATAGCGATGATTTGCGTGATCGAAATGGTGGGCCATATTTCATGAGCCACAATCACGGTGATGGCTAAAAGTGTAGGCAATACTAAATTGCGGCCCTTAAGTGGGTAGCCTGTCATCTCAGACTCAGGCGCTTGGTTTAGCCAATACAGCATAGCTAAACTAATGAGGCCCATAGGCGCACCCACACTCATTACAGCCAATAGGCTCATATTTGGTACCAGGCTTAGGGTATAAGCCATAGCAGCGAAAAAAGGCGACCACAGGGCACACACTGCAAAATTAATAGTAAGTAAGCTGGCTGTACGAGTGTCTATTGTACGACGCTCGCTGAGTTTTTCGGCAATAATAAGTATCGCTGACATATTAATGATAGCGCTAAAAAAATGTCCCGAAATAAGGGTGCTTATGAGGCCTTTTTTGCCTGCGGGAGGGTGTCTCTTTTTGCTATGTTTAGAGGGCGTGGCTATAAGGCTTAAAAAGCTCACAGCTGTGAGCATGGCTAGTAGTTGAGTATTGCTATTAATAAGTCGATAAAGTGGCGCAGAGGCGCCCTCAAGAAGGCTGTAGCTAAGCCCGGCTAGACCCACGCCAATTAAAACCATCGATTGCACTAAAGCTCGGCGGGCAAGTAATTTAAAAGAACAAAAAGCAAAGAGCCAAAGTAATAGGCCGGCAACAATGTACAGCGGTTGAAAAGCCAGAGCTAGTACACTGAAAAAAGTGCCCGCAGCTAAGCTATAGCCACGAAACTGATTGCTCAATCTAGTGCCTTGGGCATGATGGATGCGCGAATTTTATTCAACGTCACTTGCTCACGTGTAACTAGGTTATTCCATATGGGCATAGCCAGCATGCGTTCAAAGTAGTCAGATAGCTGGGGCCACATAGCTTTATCAATATGTTCACCGCCGTGCATAAAATTAATCATTTGGCTGGTAATCGCAATATCCGCTAAAGACAAGCGGTTATCAACAAAGTAATGGTTACTGCCTAGCTGGTTGGTAAGGTAATCCAGTAGTGGGGGAATGCGCACAGATAAGGCTTCTTGAATACGTTCTTCGTTAGGTACTTTCCCTGCAGCTTTTATAAGTACCCGTTGGCGAAATACAACAAAACTTAGCCATGGCGCTAATTCATAATCAGCAAATTTTTCTAACCACCGCATGTGGGCCCTAAGCTGAGCGTTGGCGGGAATGAGAAGCGTTAAATTATCATGATTTAGAGTTTCAATAAGATAATTACACACAATGCTTGAATCAGCCTGATAAAACTCGTTATCTTGTAAAACAGGGATGCGCCTTAATGGGCTAATAGTTACAAAATCATCTGGCACTGATCCAGGCACAATAATTTTAAGCTTATAATCAGTTTTAGATAACGCCAGCAAATACATCACTTTGCGAACAAATGGCGAAAGTGGTGCGCCATGAAGGGTAAATGCCATGAGATTCATCCAAAAAAAATAGTGTGTCTATTGTGGATGAGAGGGCACACAAACTCAAATAGTTTACTGATATATTGTTTAGTGACAATAAATTACTAAGTGATTGAAATAAACATACTATTTTTATAATTAGTGCTTGACAGAAATCCACTCAATCACTAATATGCGCACTCCAGTTTGGTACAGCCAATAGGCAATACCAAGCGCGAATGTGTCCCGTTCGTCTAGTGGTCCAGGACACTGCCCTTTCACGGCGGTAACAGGGGTTCGAACCCCCTACGGGATACCACTATTTTCGGAATGCAGTTATAAGTTGGCGTTTTAATCAATGCTGGCTTATAACTGCAAGCCTAAATAGTAAAGGTTAATCACAAGCCTTCAACAAGTGATATGTAGCGGGAATAGCTCAGTTGGTAGAGCACGACCTTGCCAAGGTCGGGGTCGCCGGTTCGAATCCGGTTTCCCGCTCCATTTTTTATTACAGCACTCATTTTCCTAAAGTGCTCACACTACTTCTAATTATTTTATAGCTCAGTGCAGTGTCTACTATATTGCTGACGTATTTGTGTATTTTTTTTGTGCTTATGCAAAACATCTAATCTTTATCAGCTTGTGCTCGCCATTAATTGCAAAATACCCAAGATTACCCGATATATGCCAATTTTAAGTTGACATAATCCTGCAAAATCAATAATATGCGCTCCACTCTTAACGGAGCTGTAGCGTCCCGTTCGTCTAGTGGCCTAGGACACTGCCCTTTCACGGCGGCGACAGGGGTTCGAACCCCCTACGGGATGCCAATAAAAACGCTTTGTAAAATGAGTGTTTAGGGTGATAATAGTAACAGGCGCATCACAGCCTTAAACCAGTGATATGTAGCGGGAATAGCTCAGTTGGTAGAGCACGACCTTGCCAAGGTCGGGGTCGCCGGTTCGAATCCGGTTTCCCGCTCCAAATTTAGGCCGAATGGCAGAGTGGTTATGCACCGGATTGCAAATCCGCTAACCCCGGTTCGATTCCGGGTTCGGCCTCCACATTTTTCCAGGACACAGTGACCAGATTACTGCCTGTTTCGCACGACTTAATAGACGACTTATGGTCAGTGGTGGTTTTTTGACACCACTAGGGTGTCGTTACACGGTCTTTTTACTCCTGCAAATGCAACACTAAACGCCGCAACATGCCTTTTAATAATTGCTGTTGTTTCTGGCTATAATCAGCTAACACGGTGTTTTCATGAGCTTTGGCTTGTGCCAATAAGTCGGCTACTAAGGTTCTGCCTTGTGGTGAAATAGTAATCTTTATGGCTCTTTTATCTGTTTCATCCTTGTGCCTTATTAACAGCTTTTCTTGTTCCATTTTAACTATTAATTTAGACAGGGTAGGCTGCTTAAATAGCACCCTTTGATTAAGCTGTGTAAGGGTAAGCCCATCTTCGTCAGACAAGCTAGCAAGTATGCGCCAATAATTAACAGACCAGCCTTGGATTTGAATTTGATGATGAAATTGCTCACTTACCAAATAGCTAGAACGTGCCAAAAGGTAAGCCAAGTAGTCATCTATAAAGCTAAAAGATTTTGGCATATTAATATCTAAACATCCTGATTTTCTTCTATAGTAGAGTAGTTGTATTCATTTTCATATAAAAATGTCTATGTTATGCTGTCAAAAAGTACAGTGATAATACAGGATGCACAAACATGTTAAATGATCGCATTGAAGCGCCATGGCTGGCAGCGTTTGAGCAAACCTTAGGCTTGTGTGGCTTGGTTGCAGGTGATTGTGTGGCCATACTTTCAGAGTCTCAGTCCAGAGATATTCTTTTGCAATTGGCAGAGCTAGCCCTGGTGCGTATGGGTTGCCATGCATTTCATGTGCGTATCCCCACGCCTGCATCTGATGCACCTGTGCCAGTTAGATCTACAGGCGCCTCTAGCGTATTGCAAAATGCAGGCCCAGCCATTAGCGCCTTAGCAGGCAGTACCTTAGTGCTTGATTGTACGGTAGAGGGCTTATTACATGCGGTGGAATTGCCACAAATTTTGCAAGGTGGCGCACGTGTGCTAATGGTGAGTAACGAGCACCCTGAAATACTCACACGGCTTGCGCCAGATCCATCCCTAACACCTAAAGTTAAAGCAGCCACCAAGCTTTGCAAGCAAGCCAGCAAAATGCAGGTGACCTCAGATGCAGGCACACATCTTACTATCGATATAACAGATGCCCCAACAGCTGGAGTATGGGGTTATACAGACAGACCTGGCACTTTGGCCCACTGGCCTGCAGGGATAGTGGTGTGCTTTCCTAAGCAAGGCACAACTAATGGCACTTTAGTACTGGATGCAGGTGATATTAACCTCACTTTTAAGCGCTACTTAGAACGCCCAGTCACCCTCACCATAGAAAATGATTTTGTGACCAAAATAGATGGCCAAGGCACTGATGCTGAGCTCATGCGACGTTATTTTGCAGCGTGGAATGATAAAAACGCTTATGCGGTGTCTCATGTTGGTTTTGGCATGAATCCTAAAGCCCGCTATGAGGCCCTTACCATGTACGACCAGCGTGACACTAATGGCACTGAGCTGCGCGCCTTTGCTGGAAACTTTTTATTTTCTACAGGGGCAAATGAGTTCGCAGGGCGTTATACCCAAGGGCATTTTGACCTACCTGTGCGCAACTGCACTATTCATTTAGACCAGCACTGTGTGATTGAGCGAGGCCAGTTGCAAGGCGATATTGCATGAGCTGGAATTATGTAAAAAGTGGCACAGTAGGCCCCGTGCTTGTATGTTTGCACGGTGTAGGTGGCAACGCCAATGCCTTTGCGCCCCAGTTGAGTGGCTTAAGTGATGCTGTGCAAGTGTGGAGCATAGATATTGCTGGTTATGGAAAGACTGCACCATTGCTAGTGATGGACTGGGATCACTTAGTGACTGGGTTAAAACAATTTTTAGATCACCATAAACTGCACAATGTATACCTTTTGGGACACTCGTTTGGAGGCATGTTAGCCCAAGCCTTCGCAGCAAAATATGCAGATGACCTTGCAGGATTAATTTTGTATTCAACCAGTGCAGCCTTCGGCTCTAATGATGGTGAATTTCAAAAACAATTTATTGAAGCAAGGCTAAAACCATTAAACCATGGCTGTAGCATGGCGCAGTTGGCTGCTAAGCTTATAGACCCTCTATTAGCCCAGCCTAGCCAGCCACAAGTGCGCAAAGTGGCTATTGAGCATATGGCACAAGTGCCTAATAATACCTACAGGCAAGCCATACAGTGCATTAGCCTATTTGACTGCCGCGACAACCTACCCCATTTGAAACTTCCCACCTTATTGCTAGCAGGTGCTGTAGATCAAATGGCAAGTCCGTTAATGATGCAGCGTTTGGCGAGCAAAATTGAAGGCTCTAAGCTTTGCATACTGCCCAACGCAGGCCACCTTGCAAACCTAGAGCAGGCTCACCTGTTTAATCAGCAGGTGAGCAATTTTATTGCCCTATCTACCAATATTGAAAAACATACCCATACCTCACACAAAAAAGGAGCTTTACATGCAACCTGATCAACCTATGTTTGATGCTAAGGCATGGCAACTCACTAGCCAGCAACAAGAACTTACAGCAAGAGCTCGGCATATAGGACAGACTAAGTTTGCAGGACGTGCAGCTGATTATGATGCTAGAGCAGCGTTTCCAACAGAAAATTATAACGACTTGTTTGATGCCAATCTAATGGGCATTTGCATTCCCAAAGAAGACGGGGGCGAGGGGGCTAGCTTTTTAACCTATGCCTTAACAGCGGCTGAAATAGGCCGTTATTGTGGCGCTACAGCACTCACCTGGAACATGCATGTGTGCTCTACTTTGTGGAGTGGCCTTTTAACCGATGACTTGGAAATGGATGACTCTACTCGGACAATGCATAAGCAAAACCGTTCGGTACATTATCAGCGCATACTCACAGAAGGAGCTATTTACTCTCAACCCTTTTCAGAAGGTAGCTCTGCTGCAGCTGGAGCGACCGCTTTTGCCACCATAGCCCATAAGGTGGAAGGTGGTTGGCGCGTTAACGGCAAAAAAATATTTGCATCCTTGGCTGGCCATGCCAATTATTATGGTATTTTGTGTACCCAAACCACAGATGAAAACACTGAGCTTAGTCGCCGTAACACTATCTACCTAGCCGTTCCAGCTGCGTCGCAAGGGGTAACCGTACAAGGTAAATGGGACCCAGTAGGTATGCGTGGCACAGTCTCGCGCACGCTCATTTTTGAAGACGTTTTTGTACCTGAAAATGCCACACTTATGCCAGCAGGCATTTATTTTCAGGCTGCCAAACGTTGGCCACACATGTTTATGACACTTACACCAAGCTACATGGGTATTGCCCAGGCAGCTTATGACTTTACAGTAAAGTATTTGCGAGGCGAAATAGAAGGCACTGGCCCCGTTAAGCGACGTCAATTTGCCACCAAGCAGATTGCAGTTGCCCAAATGCGAATTATGTTAGAACAAACCAAAACCCTTTGGTTTCAATCTATGAGTGAAGCGTGCGCCAACCCCAGTAAAGATCAGCTAATGCGAGCATGGGCGGGTCAGTACACTACTATGGAAAATGCCAATGAAATAGCTCAGTTGGCTATTCGCACCTGTGGGGGCCAGTCTATGTTAAAGACACTGCCACTAGAGCGCTGGTATCGTGACAGCCGATGCGGCTCGTTGATGCTGCCTTGGACAGCAGAGCTGTGCCTAGATATGCTGGGTAAAGGCTGCCTATATGAACGTGGCGAGACCGACGATTAATGGACAATATATCCAACTGGATTGATGTTCATGCAAGCTTTACACCTGATAAACTTGCGATTATTGATCAGCAGCGTCAGCACACATATGCAGATTTAGCTAAGGCCATAAATACTAACGCCCAAATGCTGCAGCAGTCTCTTGATGTAGAGTATGGTGACCGTGTGGCATACTTGGGCTTAAATGATGTTGAATTTATCTGCGTGTTGTTTGCATGTGCTCGCGTAGGCGCTATTTTTGTGCCACTCAATTGGCGCCTAGAAACCCCCGAGTATGACTACATTTTAGCCGATGCTACTCCCAAAGCCTTGCTTGTTACTCCAGACTTTAGTCATCAAGTAATTAGCCTTAATTCTGCCCATCCAAAGTGTGCGTTTGTATTGCAAGATGTTGGTTGCAAAAGTGCCGCACAAACAGGCCTATGGCACTCATACTCAGCTTTGCTGCGTGACACGCGTGCCAAAGCCAGTAGCGCCAATAATTACAAGGCCTACAAGGCACACAACGCCCATGTAAACCTAAGCTCAAAAGTGATTATTGTGTATACATCGGGCACTACAGGCCACCCTAAAGGCGCTGTATTAGATCAAAACGCACTCTTTTATAACGCGCTAAATAGCCAGCACATGCATGACATGAGTAACAACGACATTATTCTTACTGTCTTGCCCATGTTTCATGTGGGGGGGCTTAACATACAAACCTTGCCTGCCTTGTATGTGGGAGCCACCGTGATTTTACACGCCCGCTTTGACCCACAGCACACGCTCACTGCTATTGGGCATCATAAACCTAGCTTAACCGTGTTAGTGCCTGCAACATTGTCAGCTATGTTGGCATTGCCCCAGTGGGCCACTGCAGACCTCACTAGCTTGCGCAGTATCACCAGTGGATCGTCATTAGTGCCTACAGACCTCATTGCAGCGGTGGCCTGTCGCGGGCTGCCCGTGCAGCAAGTGTATGGCCTCACAGAAACTTCACCCATCGCCGTGTACCAAACGGCGCAGCAAGCAAAGACACGATTTCATAGCACAGGCTTACCGGCTTTACATTGTAAAATGAAATTAATGCGCGCTAATGGTGAGCCCGTCACAGTGGGGCAAGAAGAGGTGGGCCATATCCTTATTAAGGGGCCTAATGTTTTATGTGAATATTGGGCTAATCCAGACGCGACAGTATTAGCGCTTCAAAACGGCTGGTTTGATACGGGCGACTTAGGTCATTTAGACAATGATGGGCATTTAATTGTGGATGACAGAGCTAAAGACATGATTATTTCGGGTGGAGAAAATATCTACCCAGCACAGCTAGAAGTGCACCTAAATGGCCTGGAAGGTGTACTAGAAGCTGCAGTGGTAGGGAAAAAAGATGCTAAATGGGGAGAAACTCCCATCGCTATTGTCGTGTTGGCACCAAAGAGTGAGCTTGATAAAAAAGCCATATTAAAAAGCTTTGTGGGGCAATTAGCTCGTTTTAAACACCCAAGTGATGTGATTTATATGTCTGTATTACCACGAAATGTGATGGGAAAAGTGCAAAAGTTTTTACTGCGCGAGATGATTGAAGCCCCAGTGAAAAAATGAATACCTAATATGTGGGAAATAACCATTTTTAGCTTTACTTTAACGGCCCAAAGTGTAAAATGCTGTTCCGCATAACACGTTGAAATAGATCTTTATTAAGCCGTGAAAGCATCGGCGGCAATCTCAGCATTGTTGCCAAAAATGTAATGGCTTAGTAGCATTACAAGGTAAGTATTTTTTAATGCATGCCGCCTCTGTAGGACCATCGCCCGGATGGTGAAATTGGTAGACACACAAGACTTAAAATCTTGCGACTTAACGGTCGTGCCGGTTCGATTCCGGCTCCGGGCACCA
>DKMQ01000002.1 GCA_002470565.1 Oceanospirillaceae bacterium UBA7410
GTTGGGCTGATTTGTTTTTCTGGGTGATGTAGCCACTGGCTCAGTTCATTTAAGTGCCTAGGGCAAAGCACGCGGCTGTCTTTAGGCATGGTTGCTTCTGCTGCATTATCTGGTGCCACTACCATTATTCTATGGCTACCTTGACAACCCACCGATGCGCTCAAAATAGCAGGGCAGCACCTAAGCTCTGAGCTTAATGCAAGCTCAGCCACAAACTCATAACCTTTTACTTCATCTACCGGCAGCTGGCCACTAGCAGCTAAGAGCCCAACCGCGATGGCTAGATCAAAACGACCACCTTCTTTGGGTAAATCTGCTGGGGCAAGGTTAATAGTGATGCGCTTGGTGGGAAACTCAAACCCTGCATTAATAATGGCACTGCGTACACGGTCCTTACTTTCTCTAACTGCAGTTTCTGGCAGGCCTACTATGGTTAGTGCTGGCAATCCGCCACTAAGATGGGTTTCAACACTCACTAAAGGAGCTTCTACACCCACATAAGCGCGACTATAGGTAAGAGCATACGACATGGCCTGTCCTTGGCTAAATTGAATACTTGTTAAGTCTAGCAGTTGATGTGAATGCTGCACTATCGGTTGTAAACACGCCCTAATTCGGTGCGCTATGCTCACGCACTGCGCTAGTTTGGGCCTGCTTTACTTTAATTATGGATTAATTCCATTAAATACCCAATATTAGCGCTTTTTTGGTGTTTTTTTGATCAATAAAGTTGGCACAATCCCTGCAACATTCTATGCTAGGCGATGTGCCATTTATAACTTATTAGTGCAAAGGAGCTCCAAATGAAATTGGTTAGCGCAATTATTAAACCGTTTAAATTAGATGATGTTCGTGAGGCTCTTTCAGATATGGGCGTACAAGGTGTTACGGTCACTGAAGTGAAGGGGTTTGGTCGTCAAAAAGGTCATACTGAACTTTATCGTGGCGCAGAATACGTGGTTGATTTTTTACCCAAGGTTAAAATTGAAGCTGCCGTTGATGATAATCTGGTAGATCAGGTAATTGAAGTGATCAGTAACTCTGCTAACACTGGAAAGATCGGTGACGGCAAGATTTTTGTAGTCAACTTAGAACAAGCTATCCGTATCCGTACTGGTGAAACAGGTTCAGAAGCTCTTTAATATGATCAAATCAGCATTAAATATCATTTAATACGGACTTAACGTTACGTTATTCTCGTTTTTACACTATTTCTAGGATTAAACACCTGTTAGGGTTTAATGACGACGAATTATCTTGTATATTGTGTCAGCTTTCTTATTTATCAAAAGATGGTTAATGTGAACGCTGAATAAAGAAAGCAGATAATAATAAGGTGGTATCAGCCACAATATACTAAGAGTAGATGAGATAACATGAAACATACTGGTTTTCGAACGGAGTTTATACTTGGGTTAATCGCTTGTATGGCGATTTTGGCTAACGCATTGTATATGGAATTTGCAATGGGCTTAGACCCTTGCATGCTTTGTATGGGCCAGCGTTTTGTTTATCTAGCCATGGCCTTTGTGTTCATGCTGGCTGCTTTGCATAATCCTTATTTTGGTGGGCACAAGCGTTATGGGTTTGTGCTATTCATACTCAGCTTAGCGGGTATAGGTTTGGCTGTACGCCAGCTATATTTACAAAGTTTACCCGCAGACCTTGTGCCTGCTTGTGGCCCTAGCTTTAGCTATATGGTTGATGCATTCCCATTTATGGATGTATTCATGGCCATGATTAAAGGTTCGGGATCTTGTGCTGAAGTGCTGTGGAGCTTCTTAGGCTTGTCTATTGCAGGCTGGAGCTTGATATTGTTTATTTTGTTGGCAATTTATTGCCTTCGTTTGACCATGATCTCTACCAAAATAATATTGGTTTAAACCCACCAGGCTAGGCCCTGTAACACTAGGGCCGCCATTACTCCTGCAATAACATCATCTAACATAATGCCAAACCCACCGGATATTTTTTTGTCTATCCAGTTAATGGGCCATGGTTTAACGATATCAAAAAAACGAAACAATACAAATCCCACCAAAATCCATACCCAGCCTACTGGTGCTGCAATCATAGTGATCCAAAAGCCTACAAACTCATCCCAAACGATACCACCGTGGTCGTGCACACCTAAATCTTTTGCCGTTTTACCACACAAATAAACACCCACCACACTAGTCACTAAAATCATTAGCATATAATGGTCAAAGCTAAGCTTTGATAAAGGCCAATAAAGCAATACAGCAGCAATAGTGCCAAAAGTGCCAGGCGCCTTTGGTGCTGCACCACTGCCGAAACCAAAAGCGAGCATATGTACCGGATTTAACCAGTTAGGTTTTACAATAGTGGTTTTCATATCGTACCCTTAAAAGTGTTGATAGCCTTGAGGGGCTGTATATAGGCTGCCATCGGAGTTCCAAATTCTACACCCTAGCGTGTCAGTAATACGGCCTATTACTGTAAGGGGCAGATTTTGAGCCGCTGCGTAGGCTTGTGCTTCATTGACAAGCTCAGCAGGCAAAGTGAAACATAGCTCAAAATCTTCTCCACCGTTAAGTGCATAATCTTGAGCTTGGTTAAGCGGCACATGAGCACGCAGTGCGCCAGACAAAGGCAGATCTGCTAAATTGAGATCAGCTCCACAGCCACTGGCTTTAAGGATGTGCCCCAAGTCTTGTACTAGACCATCAGAAACATCCAAACATGCAGTTGCTTTGCCTCTTAACCAGTGGCCAAGGTCTATGCGTGGTGTGGGATTGTAAAAGCGCTGACTCAATAGATCTGAGGCATCACGCTGTTGCTGCATAATAGTCAGCCCACCTGCGGAGTCTCCTAAACTGCCAGAAACCATAATAACATTGCCTATTTTTGCACCACTTCGTGTAATGGCTTGCCCAACCGGCACCCAACCCATAGCATGAATACTAATAGTGAGAGGCCCACAAGTTGTGTCTCCACCGGCTAAGCTAATCTTACAGGCTCCTGCTTTAGCAGCTAGCCCTTGGCTAAAACTATCCATCCAAGGTGCATCTGCGCTGGGCATAGTGAGGCATAGGTTAAACCATGCAGGAGTGGCTCCCATTGCAGCCAAATCACTCACACTAGCAGCCAAACAACGCTGGGCTATTTGGCTGGCAGACATATCAGCAAAGAAATGTACACCAGACACAAAGGTGTCACTGCTGACGCAAAGTTGATGGTTGGGAGGGAGTTGGAGCAAGGCGCAATCGTCACCAGGGCCAAGGGCCATGGCGGGCCCAGGCCGAAGCTCTGGGCGGTCAAAGTAGCGTTTGATTAAATCAAATTCGCCTATAATGGTCACAAGGTCTGCCTAGCTAGCGCTAGCTTTTTGTTTAGCTGTAATTTCTACTAAACGGTGATCTAGTGCGATTTTATCTAAAATACTGTTCACGTATTTGTGGCCATCGGTAGCGCCAAATACTTTACCCAGCTCAATACATTCGTTGATTACAACACGATAGGGCACTGATACAGAATCACTTAATTCATAGGCCCCCATGCGTAATACGTTAAGCTCAATTGGGTCTAAGTCTGACAACTTACGATCCAAATACTGTTCAATCATCACATCAAGGCTTTCTCTTTGTGCGGCAACACCACGCAAAAGTTGGCCAAACATACGCTTATCTGCATTTTTAAAATCTTGATCTACTAAAAATTCAGCTTGCACATCTACGGCGCTAGCGCCACTCATGTGCATTTGATACAAGGCCTGCAGCGCTAATTCTCTAGCTGCACGGCGACGGTCTGGGCGACCTTTATTTGCGTTCATTTATGCCTCTAACTGACGTAACAAACTAACCATTTCTAGTGCAGACATAGCGGCTTCTGCGCCTTTATTACCTGCTTTGGTACCTGCACGTTCAATCGCTTGTTCTATAGAATTTACGGTTAGTACGCCATTTGCTACAGGAATACCATGGTCTAAGCCAACCTTACTGATTCCAGAAGAGGCTTCACCAGAGACATATTCAAAGTGTGGCGTACCTCCACGGATGACAGCACCAAGGGTAATAATGGCATCGTCTTTGCCTTGCTGGGCAATTTTTTGTGCTACTAACGGGATTTCAAAGGCACCAGGTACTCGTATAACACGAATATTATTCGCGTCCACTCCGTGGCGCTTTAGTGTATCCAACGCGCCATCAACAAGGCTTTCTACTACAAATGAGTTAAAACGACCTACAACTAAGGTGTAGTGGCCATTGGCATCGTCAAAACGTCCTTCAATATGAGTTACAGACATATATTTTTCTCCAATTATCCTGCATCAACTGCTTAATCTTCGCAGTCGATATATTCTTCAATTTCTAAATCAAAGCCAGAAATGGCATTGAATTTCATTTCTTGACTCAATAGACGCATTTTACCCACGCCTAAGTCACGTAAAATTTGTGAGCCAGTACCTACATTTAAGTAAGCTCCAGAGCCATCTGTATTAAATTGGCGAGGTACCGCCGTGTCAAAAAAGGCATCTATGCTGCCTTGTAAGTTGCGATCTTCCGTTTGCCCCAGTAACACCAATACTCCTTGGCCTTCTTTAGCAATACGCTCAAGACAAGAGTCGATAGTCCACTTAGGTGCAGAAGGTACTGCCCCCACTAGGTCGCGTAATACGTCAGCTTGGTGCACACGCACAATGGTGGAGTCTTGTGGCTTAATGTCGCCCATCGTGAGTGCTAGGTGCGTGCCCCCGTAAATATTGTCTTCGTAGGTATGTAGACTGAAATCTCCGTGCCGTGTGGGCAGCAAGTGATGACTCACTTTATTAACAGTCTTTTCGTTGAGATTACGAAAGTGGATCAAATCTGCAATGGTGCCAATTTTGAGATCATGTTCAGCAGCAAACTTCATCAAGTCATCACGACGAGCCATAGTGCCATCATCATTCATAATTTCAACAATGGCGGCGGCTGGCGAGTAGCCTGCAAGCCGAGCCAAATCACATCCTGCTTCTGTATGGCCTGCGCGTGTTAGCACACCACCTTCTTTTGCCATCAATGGAAATATGTGGCCTGGCTGCACAATGTCATCTGGCTTCACATCTGCTGCCACCGCTGTACGAATAGTGTAAGCCCGATCTGCTGCAGAAATACCGGTAGTGACTCCTTCGGCAGCTTCAATGGACACTGTAAAATTGGTTTCGTAGGCTGTGCCATTACTTTTTACCATAAGTGGCAAATCTAGCTTAGCGCAATGTTCTCGAGATAGCGTAAGACAGATAAGGCCACGTGCATGCTTGGCCATAAAGTTAATATCTTCTGGCCGCACTTGCTCGGCCACCATTACAAGATCACCTTCGTTTTCACGATCTTCATCATCCATAAGAATGATCATTTTGCCTTGTCGCAGGTCTTCGATCAGCTCTACTGAGGTGTTCATGTGCATGTGATAACCTATACTTAAATTCAAGGCCTACACAACGAAGTGGTGGGTAGGTAATTTAGCCGGCTATTGTGCCAGATTTCGTGGGCAGTGGCTAGCTATCAGCGCTTTTTGGGGTGGCATCAATGCGCCAATCACGGCCTACTTGTGAGATGTGTTTAATATCTAGGCCATAGGCTTGTGACATTTTATCTAATGGCAAGTTAAATAAAGCTTTGGCTTTGCTGCCTAACAGCTTAGGCGCCATATACACGACTAGGTGATCTGTTAGACCTTCCGTTAAAAAAGCACCACTTAACCCAGCTCCAGCTTCTACTAAAACTTGATTACACTGCCTTTGGCTGAGCACTTTTAGCACGGCGGCTAAATCTACTTTTTCATCATCGTTTAGAGCACACACCACAAGCTCTGCCCCTGCATCAACCAAAGGCTTATGCAATTTAAGATCTGTCACACAGGTGACCACTAGCACTGGCCCTGACTGTTGCAATAGCTTGGCAGTAACAGGCATCCGTAACTGGCTATCTAATATCACCCGCAAAGGCTGTTTCATACGTTTGACCGTGGTATCAGGCACACCTGATATCATCAGCTCTTGTGCCCGTGAGTTCATGCTAGGATCATCTTTTAACACCGAACCAATACCAGTAATTATCGCACAGCTTTGAGCCCTTAAAAGGTGAACTTGGGCGCGTGCTTGTGGGCCAGTGATCCATTGGCTTTCGCCAGACTCCATTGCCGTGCGCCCGTCTAAACTCATAGCCATCTTATTGATAACATAAGGTTTGTTAGTGGTAATGCGCTGAAAAAATGCCTTATTAGATTCCTCGCACTGCACTTGCATTACTGGCCCAATCACCTCTACACCTGCAGCGCGCAAGTGGGCTAAACCTTGTCCAGCAACTTTGGGATTAGGGTCTTGGCAACCATATACAACGCAAGCTACACCCGCTTTGATTAGCGCCAGACTGCATGGCGGCGTACGACCTTGATGACTGCAAGGCTCTAAGGTGACATAGGCTGTGGCGCCTGCAGCATTACCAGCAGCGGCTTGTATCGCCATCACTTCAGCATGGGGGCCACCTGCTTCTTGAGTGAAACCCGTACCAATGACTTGGTTTTGCTTCACTAATACGCATCCAACCGCTGGATTAGGCCTAGCAATAAGCTGTGCGTTACTTGCTTGCTCTAAGGCTAGTTCCATAAAGTGTTCGTGGTTAAATTGATGCGCCATTAGCTTAGCTACCTTGATGCTCTTGTTCTAAACGTTCGATCTCGGCCCTAAATTCATTAAGGTCTTTAAAGCTACGATACACAGAGGCAAAGCGCACATAAGCCACTTCGTCTAATTTACGCAACTGCGCCATTACAGCTTCACCTACTAACTGAGTGCCTACTTCTCGCTCGCCGCCTGCTCTAAGTGCTTGTTTAATAAGGTTAATGCTGGCTTCTATCGCTTCTATACTCACCGGACGCTTTTCTAAAGATCTTAAAATACCTGCGCGTAGTTTTTCTTCATCAAAGGGCTGACGTGTGCCATCTTGTTTTACTATTCTTGGCATTAATAATTCTGCCACTTCAAACGTAGTGACACGCTCATTGCACGTTAAGCATTCTCGCCTACGGCGAATTTGTGTCCCTTCACCCACTAAGCGAGAGTCGATTACTTTGGTTTCTGGGTTGCTGCAAAAGGGGCAATGCATAGGTGTTATGCCTGTAGTTTGAAGGAGTAATCCATAGGGCATTATAGCCTTAATATTTGGCTCTGGGCTAATAAGCTTGCAGTGGCCTAGGCACAAAGGCCTTAGTATTAGAATGTATTATACTAATGAGTGGATTTAGAACCAATAGCTGCTATTCTTGCGCACGTCTTCATTTTAAAGGAATAACATGAGTACCTTACCTTTGGCAGAATTAGCCGCGTTAGGCGCGGCAATATGCTGGACTTTCACTGCTATTCTAGCCGCCCCAGGCGTTCACCACTTTGGCGCTGTGGCGTTTAATCGCTATAGAGTTGTGTTTGCTGCTACTGTACTTATTGTTATCACCAGTGTTATGGGTTTGTGGTCTAGCATGACAGACAACGCCGTAATCGCTCTTATCGGCTCTAGCTTAGTGGGTATTGTGGTAGGGGACACCGCGTTAATGCAAGCTTTGAAGCGCATTGGCCCAAGACGCAATTCAGTATTGTTTGCCACCAGCGCGCCTATGGCTGCTGGTATGGGTTTTCTTTGGTTGGGTGAAACCCTAAGTACCAACTTACTCATTGGCTGTGGGTTAATTTTGGCAGGCGTGGTAAATGCAGTCTGGTGGGGACGCAAAGCTTCGGGTGAACACCGCCTAGAAAAAATTAGCGGACATTTAGGTTTAGGCATTTTGCTAGGGCTTACTGCTGCATTTGGCCAAGCTGCAGGAGCGGTTATGGCTAAGCCTGTATTATTAGCTGGAGCAGATCCCATTGCAGCTTCAGCAATTAGAGTAGGCTTTGCTGCTGTGGTGCTGTTACTTGTGCGCTTGCTACCATTTGCATGGGCTAAAGCTAATGCCAAGCCCACTGTTACCTTTGTTTTGCGCACTATGTCCAGTGCAACCTTAGGCTTAGTGTTAGGCATGACGCTAGTCGTTTATGCCTTGGGCGCAGGAGAAGTGGGCATTGTAATGACCTTATCAGCCATCACCCCAGTACTCATATTACCCGTGGTTTGGTTTATTACTGGGCAGCGTCCTAGCCTTGGTTCGTGGCTAGGTGCTGGGCTCGTGGTAATAGGTAGTAGCGTGCTATTTTTGAGCCACTAAGGCCCATTTACTGGGCCAGATAAGCCGCCAAAAAGTCATCGAAAGATTCAGTTTGCTCAGCTTCAATTTGCTCTTGCTTAGCAATAGATTCATGCACTTGATCACTTAGCTCTTGCCTGCGCTGTAAAGATATAGTTTGCTTCAAGTGATACTCTTGGTGCTGCTTAGCTAATTTAAAACATAACTCTTGATGCGACAAACCACCTTGCTCCATAGCCGCTAGCACTTGGGCTGAAGGTGTCAGCGTGGAGTCATTTATACGCGCTGTCATAGCCTCTATGGCTGCCAAAACCTGTTGCTTTTGCGGCATGATATCTGCCACTAAACGCAGGCTTTCCATCATTTCAAGGCCTAAGCTGTGTAAGCTTTTTGGGCCTGCACAGGTTTCAAGCATCAGTCCAGGCTTGCGGCCTTGGTGCACCACAACCGTTTGGTTTACACCAATAACGCTGCACTCTTGGTCACTAATTACTGGACTTTCAGAAAATAAACACCAACTAAGAAAGGCGTTTATAAACTGACTTTGTTGTGCATCTATACCTAAAGGCAAGAAGGGGTTTAGGTCGATATTGCGTACTTCGACATACTCCACACCTGCTTCTTTGAGAGCATGTACCGGCTTTTGGCCGGCACGAGTCACCCGCTTTGGCCTTATGTCACTGTAGTACTCGTTTTCAATTTGTAATAGGTTGGCGTTGAGTTGGCGATATTCTCCATCCACCTTTACACCTATTTTTTCATACATAGACAAAGGGGTAGAGATCGCATGCTCTAAGGATTTTGCATATTTTTCTAAGTCGTTAAAACACAAACTCAAAACCGACTGCACTTTATTGTTATATCCCACATCACTCATACGCAAAGAGGTGGCATAAGGCCCTACTAAGGAATCGCCTGGGCCTTTAAGCAAAGGCACATCGCGCCCTTTTACGAAGCTTGTATCAATAGCGGGGGACGCTCCAAATAGGTATAGCAATACCCATGAATGGCGTCTAAAGTTTCGAATCAAACCAAAGTATTGGCTGGACTGAAAATCACATAAAGGCTGCTCATCACCTAACAGTTTTTGATACTCTGGCCAAAAGTTGTCTTTGGGTGAGAAGTTAAAATGCAAACCAGCAATAGATTGCATAATCTTGCCGTATCGATAGGCCAAACCCACTCTATATGTGTGCTTAAGCTTGCCTGTGTTTGAGGAGCCAAAATCCGCAATGCGAATATCATCTTCTCCATCCAAGAAACAAGGCATACTAGCAGGCCATAAATACTCTCCACTGTGTTGTAACTGGCTGGCGCTAAAACTATGCAGTTCTTGCATGAATTCTAAGGCCGCAACAGGGCTTTGGAAGACAGGTGTGATGTATTCCAACAAAGCTTCTGAGTAATCCGTAGTAATACTGCTGTGGGTTAGGCTTGATCCTAACGTTTTGGGATGACCAGCATGGCTGACTCGGCCATTTAAAGACACGCGCAAGCCTTCTTTTTCAATACCGCATTGCAGGCTTAGCAAGGTGTTAGCCACGGGAGAGTTTTTCACCTTTTTTAGGTGTTGTGATAAATATGTAGGCATTTATAGTTCCAAATTGTCTTAAATAGCGAAGACTAGACGAGCGGAGTTTAGCCTAGTTTGCGTTCAATTTCTGTGTACGTGTTACTTTTTTAATTGCGCATGAGCATCTTTTAGTTTTTGCGCCATACTGCCAAGTGCTTGTTGAGGCTTAACATTGGTTTTAGCCTTTTGAGAAGGCTTGTGGTGAGTTTGAATAGCCGCAGCTTTATCAGAAGTTGATGGATCATCTTGTGTGGGTAATTCATCACTTAAACGCATAGTTAAGCCTATACGTTTGCGAGCCACGTCTATATGCATCACTTTCACTTTTACAATATCTCCAGCTTTAACAATGTCGTGGGGGTCCTTTACGTATTGTTCACAAAGTGCAGAAATATGTACTAATCCATCTTGATGCACACCAATATCAACAAAGGCGCCAAAGTTTGTGACATTGCTAATCGTTCCTTCCATGATGGCGCCTAAAGAGAGGTGTTTAATGCTCTCTACGCCATCAATGAGTTTGGCCATTTTAAATTCTGGCCTTGGATCACGCCCAGGCTTTTGTAACTCAACCAGTAAGTCTTGTAAGGTGTGTTCTCCAACGCCTTGCTCATGTAGCTTTGCAACCTGAATGCTTTTAAGCTGATCACTACCCAACAACCCAGCAACGCTCAAGTGCAATTGTTGAGCTAACTTACCCACTAAAGCGTAAGCTTCTGGGTGTACGCAGGTGCTATCTAGTGGGTTATCACCTCCACGTATGCGCAAAAATCCAGCTGATTGCTCAAATGCTTTGTCACCTAAACGTGCCACTTTAAGTAGCTGTTTACGATTATTAAAGGCACCATTTAGGTCTCGATACACCACTATATTGTCTGCCATAGTTTTATTTAAACCTGCCACCCGCAGCAATAAGGGCGCTGAAGCCGTATTTAAATCTACGCCCACATTATTCACACAATCTTCTACTACGTTATCTAGCTTTTTTATCAATTGCACTTGGCTTACATCATGCTGGTATTGGCCTACACCAATAGCTTTGGGGTCTATTTTTACTAGCTCTGCCAATGGATCTTGCAGGCGTCTGGCGATGGAGACCGCCCCTCGGTAACTTACATCTAGCTCTGGAAACTCTGCTGCAGCTAGAGCTGATGCCGAATATACTGATGCCCCTGCTTCACTGACAATAATACGCTGTGGCGCATCAACACCTAGTCGAGCTTGAACTTCTTTAACTAGCTTATCCGTCTCTCTGGAACCTGTGCCATTGCCTATGGCAACCAATTGAATTGAGTAGGTCTTACACCAGTGCACCAAAAACTCTATAGCGGCCTGCCATTTGTTATGAGGCACATGAGGGAAAATAGTTTGCGTACTTAATAGCTTACCTGTTGAATCTACGACTACGGCTTTTACCCCTGTACGTAAGCCAGGATCTAGCCCTAGGGTCACTTTATCACCTGCTGGGGCAGCTAATAATAGATCTTTTAGGTTGTTGGCAAACACATCTATGGCACTGTGCTCTGAGGCTTCTCTAACTCGGTTAATAAGGGCTGTTTCTAATTGGCTAGACAGCTTGACTCGCCATGTCCAACGCACCACTTCATTAAGCCATTTATCCGCGGCACGACCCTGATCTTTGATGTTCCAATAGTTAGCTACTTTAGACTCAAAGGGCAGATGTTCGTTGGCAGACCATAAAATGGTAGCCTGCAAAAACCCTTCATTACGACCTCTTAAAATGGCTAATGCTCGGTGGGATGGAATAGTTTTTAAAGCTTCTTGAAAGTCAAAATAGTCTTGAAATTTTACCCCCTGTTGCTGCTTGCCATCAACCACCTGCGTTTGCCACTTGGCGTTTTGCCAGCCCAAGATACGCAGATCAGCCAGTAAATCAGCCGCTA
>DKMQ01000003.1 GCA_002470565.1 Oceanospirillaceae bacterium UBA7410
GCTTAACAACTAGATGAGCTAGGCTCGGTGGTGGCTAAAGGCCATCACCTTACTGATGTCTTTTTCTCCAGAAACTAACATCAACAATCGCTCTATACCTAAAGCCACACCAGAACATTCGGGCAGCCCAGCTTCTAATGCCTGTATTAGTCTAATATCTGCAGCCATTGCAACTTTACCCATAGCTTGCCTTGATTGATTATCTGCTTTAAAGCGCCGTGCTTGCTCTATAGCATCGGTTAATTCGTGGTAGCCATTAGCTAGTTCAATACCATTTATATATACCTCAAAGCGGCGAGCTACTTTATTACCCCATTCATCTTGCGCCTGACGTGCTAGAGCGCACTGGCTGGCTGGATAATCAAAAACAAAACACGCTTTGGGTAATGCTGGTTCAATACAATGGCTCATTAACAAATCTAACCAAGTGTCTCTTGGAGTATCCGCATCCATTTGCACATCTACAAGGGCAATGGCCTTTTGCCTAATAGACTCGTCGCTAGCTGTTAATGGGTCAATGGATAGTATGCTTTCAAAGGCCGTACGATAACTCAAATAATGCCACTCAAGCTCCTCATTCACTAGCACCGTATCAATGAGACACGACACCTCTTGCATCAATTGCTCTAAACTATAGTTGAGCTGATACCACTCTAGTAGGGTAAATTCTGGATTATGTTTGCGGCCTATTTCACCGTTACGAAAAGCCTTGCTGATCTGATAAATACTGCCACTGCCAGCTGCTAGCAAACGCTTCATTGCATATTCAGGGGAGGGCATTAAATTCATTTGTGTGCTTGATAAAGCACCATCTTGAGTAAAAGCGACAGGGATAGAGTCTATATGAGGGTCAGACACCCCATAATGAGACATTACGGGGGTATCTACTTCTAGTAAGTGTCGAGCATCAAGGAATGCACGTATTTGACTTATAACCTTGGCACGCTGTTTAAGTTGCTTTATATCAGCACTAGGTTGCCATGGCATCGTAAGGTCCTAAGGTTATGCGCGGCTTACGTAGTCGCCTGTGCGCGTATCAATTCTTAGTACTTCACCCTGCTCAATAAATAAAGGCACACGCACTGTAGCACCTGTAGCTAAGGTTGCAGGCTTACTGCCACCTTGAGCGGTATCACCTTTAAGGCCCGGGTCAGTTTCGGTCACTTCAAGGTCTACAAAGTTAGGTGCTGCCACAGCAATTGGTGCATCGTTCCATAATGTCACTATGTAGATTTCTTGTTCTTTAAGCCACTTAATACTGTCACCTAATGCACTAGCATCAGCACCATATTGCTCAAAGGTTCCATCTGCCATCATAAAGTGCCAAAATTCGCCATCTGTATAAAGGTATTCCATGTTGCGATCCATCACATCTGCCGCCTCAATGGATTCACCTGATTTAAAGGTGCGATCCCACACCCGGCCAGATTTCAAGTTTTTCATACGTACCCGAGTAAAAGCTTGACCCTTACCTGGTTTAACAAACTCTACGTCTACCATGGCACATGGATCGCCTTCTAGCATTACTTTAAGGCCAGATTTAAATTCGTTACTGCTATAATTAGCCATTTTATCGCTCTAATCAAATATACATCGGAAAATCTATCGCTCATGATACCGCAAAGCATCACCCAAGTTGACCCTTTTAGCTTGATTAAGCACAAAAGTTTGCCAAATGACTGGCGCGCACAGATGCGTGAAGCCTATCGTACGCCTACAGAATTACTCACTGCGCTGGATTTTAGCCCAGAACAACAAGTTGAGTTATTAGCTCACGATCAAGGTTTTATGACCTTAGTTCCCAGAGCCTTTGCGCAAAAGATGCGCCCACAAGACCCTACTGACCCCTTGTTATTGCAAGTGTTGCCTCAGGCACAAGAAGCCATATCACATGCTGAGTTTAATAATGACCCACTAGAAGAGGCTCGCTTTAACCCAGTACCAGGTGTTGTGCACAAATACCACGGACGGGCTTTATTAATTGCCGCAAGTCACTGCGCTATCAATTGCCGTTATTGTTTTCGTCGCCACTACCCATATGACGAACAAAAACGCTCACGCAACCAGTGGCAAGAAAGCCTGAACTACATTAGCTCACAAACTGATATAGAAGAGATTATTCTTAGTGGGGGCGATCCACTAGCCCTAACAGACTCACTATTATTTGATTTAATTAGCGCCATTGAACAGATCCCACATATTAAACGTTTGCGCATTCATAGCCGCCTGCCCATTGTGTTACCACAACGAATCACTTTAGAACTATGCCAAAGACTTGAAGCATCCAGACTGACCTGTGTCATGGTGGTGCACGCCAACCATGCTAACGAGCTCGCCCTAGACGTCGCGCAAGCTTGTGCGCTATTACGTATGCATAAGGTGCAACTACTTAACCAAAGTGTATTACTGGCCAACATTAATGATAATTTGGAGTGTTTGAAAAACTTAAGTGAACGCTTAGTTGATCTGGGCGTTATGCCCTACTACCTGCATTTGCCAGATCGTGTAGCTGGCACCACACATTTTTTTGTAAGCTTAGAGCGATGCCAAACTTTAGTGGCGCAAATGCAGGCCTGCATGTCTGGTTACTTAGTACCAAAACTTGTACGTGAAGAGGCTGGCAAACTAAGCAAAACGCTATATTCGCCAAACTAAAAACTACAAAGCAAAATAACTCAGACTAACTTAAACTAAATACAGTAAAGCATCTAAATCTAGATTATTTATCTGATGAGGTGCTTGTTGCCTAACTAACGGTTTGCCATGGAACGCCACGCCCAAGCCTGCTTTATTGAGCATAGGCAAATCATTTGCACCGTCTCCAACAGCAAGGCATTGTTCTAGTGTTAAACCCAAGGTTGTGCGCAACTGCTCCATCAGCTCAACCTTTCTATCGGCATCCACAATCACACCAGAAACTTTGCCTGTAAGCTTTCCATCCACCTCTTCCAAACCATTAGAAAAAGCGCCTTGCATTCCAAGCTGGCTTGCTAAAGCATCTGCAAAATAACTAAAGCCTCCAGACAATATAACGCAATATATACCTTGGCTTAACAAACCTTTCATTAGCTTTTCTGCTCCTGGCATTAGCTTAATAGAGTTTTTGATAGCTGCTAATTGGCTCGTTTCAAAACCTTCAAGTAGGGCTAGGCGCTTTCGAAAACTTTGTTCAAAATCCAACTCACCAGCCATGGATCTGGCAGTAATACTTGCCACTTGTGGGCCTATTCCTTTTGTATAAGCAAGCTCATCCATCACTTCAGCTTGAATCAATGTGGAATCCATATCAAACACTGCTAGCTTTATTTTTTGTATAGGCTTATTAGCTGATTGTAATACATAATCAAACTGACTCTGTTTAGACTGCTCTTTGAGCAAGGTATCTAACTGCAAAAACACTAGCTCATCATTACTACTCCATTGCCATTGATGCACCATAACACTCACATCATCACTTAGGTTTTGAACTGACGCTTGTGTTTGTAGCCGATTAAACACACTGTCGATGGCTGCAAAACTCACTTCATTAGTCATATTGAATAAGGTTAGGCGGTGAAACATAGACACAACTCCTTGAGTGGGCTTAGCATTTTATCATTAGTGAGTTAGAATGGTGTTGATTTTTACTCTTTAATACAGCGCTGATTAACACCTAATGCCCAATAAAATTTTATCTTTTCGACATCTAATGCACTCACGCCTGACTTTAGTTCAAAAGACAGTGTTTTTACTCATTGCCACCTTTGTCATTGCGGGAAGCTCTATAGGGCTGATGACTTACCAACACCTAAGCGAAGTGGCCGGTCAACAACATACATTTATAAGTGAAAAAATGGGCCAGCAATTAGCAAATTTAAGCGCCCCTTTGATCATAAAACAAGACTACATTAGCCTCAACGTCACCTTGGCAGAACTAAGGCAACAAGGCGCTTTGATTGGTGCTGCTGTATATGACGCTGATGGGAAAATGCTTGCTAAAACGGGCCTTCTTAATGATGCAGAATATTTAACGTTGCCTATTGAGTTAAACGAGCAACTTATTGGCAGCTTACACTTACGCTATGCCACTTTAGACCTGCAGCCAAGCCTTAACGAACTCACAAAACTATTGTGGCCCACTATAGGTTTGGCGTTGTTAGCTTGCATTGTGCTTGGATGGTGGTTTGGTGCTCGATTAGTACAACCGTTGCATCGCTTACATGAGGCACAAGAACAACTACTTGAGTATGGCAAAGCACCTCCTCTTGATGACTCTCGACTTGATGAATGGGGCATTATTAACTTAGGATTTAATTCAATTAATGAAGAGCGCTTGTTACACACACAAACAGAGCACCAATATGAGCTAGAAATGCCGGCCGGCAAAGGGGTAATAACTGGAGATCATTACGATGATAACCAACCAGAATTAGAAGCCCCTAATCAGCAAGAAGCGTTCAATCAAGAATTACATAGCTTGGCGCGAGAGTTATCTTCAGATCCTGAACTAGGGGATCCACTTTTTGCACCCAAATTGCAAGCAGATCCAGTTGAGGCCGCTGCAGGCTATAGCGAAAACCATTTACCTATATTTAGCATGGACGATTTGCGTAATGGTGAAAACTCCACCCCATTGCGACCCATACCTATGTCTGTAGATGCTTTTGAGCCTATTCATGATGCCATGACAGATCCGCTGCCTGACCCTGCTCAATCAACTAATACAAGCGCCGTTACGCCTAGCCCTGATTCCGAAGGACTGCACGCTAGGCTAGACGAAGAGCCCTTAGTGAGCTTGCTATATATTAACGTCAATACCCGTGACCAAGGCCCCATGGCCGCTGCAGAAAAGCACTTACTGCTTAAGTCTTATCATCGCTTGGTGGACCAAGTGTGTGCGATTTATGGTGGAGCAATTGAAACAAAAGAAAACCACGATGTACTTGTCACCTTTGATAAACCTCATGAGCATATGACCCATTGTGTGAATGCGCTATGTGCTGCACAGTTTTTCTTCGGTTTATACAAAGCCTTTAATGCTCAAAGAGCTACCCAACAAAAAGCTGGATTGAATATTCAAATTGTAGTGCACACTGGCGTATTAGAAGCGTTGAATACGCTCACAGAAGAAGCATCACAGCTGTCTCGCCGTGAACGCCAAGACCATATGGTCATCAGTCAAAATGTGGCTTATCATCCAGAATTGCAGCAACGCGTACTGCAAGCAGACAATTGCATAGCACTGGCCAGTGGAGCTGTGTGTTTAGCCCGCTTAAGCAGTGACTATCAAGACTTGTTGGACATGCAAATAAGTCACTTTAGCACTACGAATTAAGGCTTTATACCTACAGATTAGCGTTTACGCTAAATCTGTAGGCGTTTCATCTACCTCATTAGGCACACTGCCTTCTACAGCCAAACTATCCACCTTTTGGAAACCTCGAGGCAGTTTATTGCCTCTTCGACCGCGCTCACCACGGTAATGAACTAAGTCAGAAGCCTTCAAACGCAAATAGCGTTTTCCCGAATGCACTAGCAATTCACTGGTTTGCGTAACCAAAGCACAAGCCACCATGAACTCGTCACGACTAGCTACACGAGCCGGCGATATACTAATAATTTTATTACCCTTACCTCGCGCTAACTGAGGCAAATCCTGTAGTGGGAAGACTAGCATACGCCCCTCATTGCTCACTGCTGCAATCCAGGTGTCTGTCAGTTGACTTATGTGCTCAGGCGAAATGATTTTTGCACCTTTAGGTACAGACAATGTTGCCTTACCGGCTTTATTCTTACTCAGCAAGTCTTCGAAAGTAGCTACAAATCCGTAACCAGCATCGGTACTCATCAGTAATAATTGATCAGGTTTGGCACTTACTGCAGCAGAAAACTGAACACCACTTGGTGCATTAAATCGGCCACTAAGCGGCTCACCCTGGCCCCTTGCAGATGGCAATGTATGTGCCTCTAAAGAATAGCTACGCCCACCTTCATCAATAAAAGCTACACTTTGATTACTGCGGGCTTGCACCATTAGCAAGAAATCATCACCAGATTTATAGCTCATGTTAGAAGGGTCTATATCGTGCCCTTTAGCACCACGCACCCAACCTTGCTTAGACAAAACAACAGTTACAGGCTCGGTAGTTAGTAGGTCACGCTCTGTCAGCGCTTTCGCTTCTTGACGCACAACAATTGGTGAGCGTCGATCATCGCCAAAAGCTAATGCATCTTCAGTTAATTCGCGTTTGATAAGAGTTTTTAACCGGGCTTTAGAGCTTAACAAAAGTTCTAGCTTATCGCGTTCTGTGGCAAGTTCATCTTGCTCTGCTTGAATGCGGTGCTGTTCTAAGCGCGCTAAATGGCGCAGTTTCAAATCTAAAATAGCGTCAGCTTGCAAAGCTGATAGTTCAAACCTTTGCATGAGCACAGGCTTGGGCTTCTCTTCTTCTCGAATGATGGAAATAATTTCATCTATATTTAGATAAGCAGTCAACAAACCTTCTAAAAGATGCAACCGCTCTAACACTTTATCCAAACGGTGCTGCAAACGACGAGTAACCGTCTCCATTCTAAATGATAGCCACTCTTTTAATATAGCGCTCAAGCCTTTCACTTGAGGTTTACCGTCCACACCAATGAGATTTAAGTTTACTCGATAAGAACGCTCCAAATCTGTAGTAGCGAAAAGGTGGTTTAATAACTGCTGCGTATCCACCCTATTTGAACGGGGAACAATCACCAAACGTGTGGGTTTTTCATGGTCCGACTCATCACGTAAATCGGCCACCATAGGCAATTTTTTAGCCTGCATTTGCGCAGCTATTTGTTCTAATATACGAGCACCAGAAACTTGGTAGGGTAAAGCCGTGATAACAATGTCACCATCTTCATGATCTACCAATGCGCGCATACGAATACTGCCACGACCGGTTTTATACATTTCTAGTAAATCACGTGGCTGGCTTATAATCTCTGCAGTAGTGGGCATGTCAGGCCCTTGCACAAACTCAAAAAGCTCTTCAGTGGTTGCCCCAGGGTGATCCAACAAATGAACACATGCAGAAACAACTTCACGTAAATTATGGGGTGGAATATCTGTCGCCATACCCACAGCAATGCCTGTGGCGCCGTTGAGTAATACGTTGGGCACGCGAGAAGGCAACACCAGAGGCTCTTGTAACGTGCCATCAAAGTTATCCCCCCAATCTACTGTGCCTTGGCCCAGCTCACCCAACAACACCTCTGCATAGCCTGCAAGCTTAGCTTCGGTATAACGCATAGCAGCGAAAGATTTAGGGTCATCTGATGAACCCCAGTTACCTTGGCCATCTACTAGGGTATAACGATAAGAGAAGGTTTGCGCCATGTGCACCATAGCTTCATAACAGGCACTATCACCATGAGGGTGAAATTTACCTAACACATCACCAATAGTACGAGCTGATTTTTTATATTTAGCAGAGTTTTTGAGCCCTAGCTCAGACATTGCATAAATGATGCGCCTTTGTACAGGCTTTAGGCCATCCCCTATGTGGGGTAGTGCACGGTCCAAAATGACATACATCGAGTAATCTAAATACGCTCGCTCGGTATATTCTTTAAGGGGTAGACGCTCAACGCCTTCATCAATAGGGATGACACCAGACATAATAAAAAACATCCTATTTGAGTGAGTTCAAGCCAACTAAAATGCTCGCCACACACATGCTAAATCAAAAAAATTAAGCTTGAGTATACCGTAAAAAGTGGTTTGATAAAGATCCCACCGGCATTTATTGAATGCCTACTACTATTTCTTAAATGAATCAGGCCTATGGCATTAATTACTCAAATATAGCTCAGATTTTGGTTACTTTTTAACCACTAATCCGATATAATAAAGCCAGTGAAAACTATCCCATGATAGCTTGTGTAATATATAGACATTTACTCACAAACCATCAGACCAGCAAGGCAGGGCCGCCAGAGCCCACCTGACAATAATTTGTTGAGTCATTGATTTTCATAAGAAAACTTTAACTTTAAATCTCTAAGGAGAAAAATTATGTCGCTACATCCTACGCTTACAGAAATGGGTATCACAAGCTTTGCATCAATTAGCAAATACACTCTTCGCCAAGAAGGTGATTTTGATATTCTTAAAATATACTACAAACGTGAGAAAGGTTCTTTTTTACCTCGTAGTAAGAAGTTCCGCTTCGGACGTGCTACGCGCACTGTAATGGTTGACTCTGGTCGCCAGCAATGGAAAGAAGTGAGCGAAATCTCACCGTTTTTATTACGCGCCCTTACTGAGCTTAACAAGCTAGCTAACGAAGAAAGTAAAGCTGTAGATAGCAAAGAGTCTATCGCACAAGATCTAGTACACCTAGAACGCATCATGGCTGAAAAGCTAGCTGAAATTCGAGCTAAAATCGAACAGCTATAAACTTTTTAGACAATAAAAAACCGCGCTGGGCTTCCCTAGCGCGGTTTTTTTATCTGTGCAATTTGACTACAAAGGAATTTCATCAACTGCATCTGCAATATTATCTATACTTTCATCAACCGCATCTCCAACCACCGGCACTACAGAAGCTACGGCACCCACAACTCTCATTGGCACTGTAACTATTTTTGTTAGCACGCAACCCGTTAAACTCACACACAAAAACGCTGCAAATATCCACTTATACAACATTGTTATTGCTCCTTTGTTACAGATAATCGAGTGGTTGCTAGGCTTTGCTTTATGGTTTTTAAATGCCCATGAAAATCTTCACCACGGCGCAATATTACCCCAGTAGCCAATACATCTATTAAGGTAAGCTGGATCATTCTAGATTGCATGGGCATATAGACATCAGTGTCTTCAGGTGATTCCACACCCAACACTAGACTAGCTTCTTCAGCCAAGGAGGAGCCTATCTGCGTAATCGCAATCACAACAGCCCCAGCACTGCGGCCAATACGAGCCACTTCTACCATCTCTTTGGTGCGGCCAGTAAAAGATAACAGCACTAGTACATCTCCACGCTTACAAGCTGCCGCCGTCATACGCATCATTAATGAGTCATTATGGGCTACAACAGGAATATTGAAACGAAAAAACTTATGCAAAGCATCGTGAGCAACAGCGCCAGAGGCACCCATACCAAAAAAGCAAATCTGTTGGGCCTGGCTTAAATAATCCACCGCACGCTCTATCACCTTGCTGTCAATTTGCTGCTTTGCAGTGTCTAAACTAGCCATAGTACTTGTGAATATTTTATCCGTGTATTGCGCAGCAGTATCGTTTTGATTAACGGTTTGGCTTACATAAGGCATGCCGCGGGCCATACTTTGAGCCAATTCCATTTTAAAATCTGGATAGCCTTTTAAGCCAAAGCTTCTACACATACGGTTAACTGTAGGCTCACTTACTTTAGCAAGCTCTGCTAATGCTGCGATACTCATTCGAGTTGCTGTTTGTGGATCAGCAACAATCACTTGCACCACTTTGCGTTCAGATCGGTTAAGCTGATCTTGTTGTGTGGACAATCGCTGCAATAAATTATTAGTCATTATCATCTGTTCTTTTAATCTAGCTTATTTGTTCATTTATGTAAGTAATATTACCAACATTTTTGATATTTTTGTGACTTTTTAGCAAGTTTAATAGTATTATTACATGTCCAATATACATACAAGGTTATACAAGCCATGCCGAACAATCCATCATCTAATGAGCATACATCAGCTACAGGCATATTAAGCCATAGTTTTGTTTTGTTTGGCGCATTAGGCGATTTATCACTTCGAAAACTCATGCCGGCTCTGTACCAACTTGAACATGCAAAGCTATTAAGCCCAGAGCTCGCCATCATGGCTGTAGCTCGCAGCGCTATTAATACCGCCGAATTAAGATTGCGCGTTGAGCATACACTAAATCAATACATTGGCGCAGATGAATTAGATCCTAGCTCCTTATCGGGACTATTACAACGGTTGCATTATTGCCAGGTAGACCTTACCCAAGCGCAAGATTATGTCGCCCTAGAAAAAGCCCTAACCTCTTGGCACCCACAAGTCACTTACTACTTGGCAACTCCACCAAGCTTATATAAAGACATCTGCCAACACTTGCACACGGCAGGCGCCATTAACGAACATAGCCGAATTGTGGTAGAAAAACCCATTGGCCACGACCTTGCTTCATCTAAGGTAATTAACAACGCATTGGCTTTATATTTTGAGGAGAGCCAAATATTCCGTATCGACCATTACCTAGGCAAAGAGACCGTACAAAATTTAATCACCCTACGCTTTGCCAACCCACTATTTGAAAACCAGTGGAATAACCAATACATCGACTATGTTGAAATAAGCGTAGCAGAAGATGTAGGCATTGAAGGTCGTTGGGGGTATTTTGACCAAGCTGGCCAAATGCGTGACATGGTGCAAAACCACTTAATGCAGCTTTTATGTTTGGTCGCTATGGACCCACCATCAAAGCTTGACGCTAACAGCATACGTGATGAAAAAGTTAAGGTGTTGCGCGCACTAAAGCCTATTAAAGAAGATGCGATCAACAATCACCTAGTCTTAGGTCAATATACTGATGGCCAGTTTAAACAGCAGCCTGCACCTGGCTACCTAAATGAACCAGACGCAAACACCAATAGTGACACGGAAACCTTTATTGCCTTGCGTGTAGAAGTATCTAACTGGCGCTGGACCGGCACACCCTTTTACTTGCGCACCGGTAAACGCATGGAAAGCAAAGTAACTGAAATAATCATTCACTACAAAGCTCACAACCACTTCATTTTTAACCCAGATCAAGCCAAGCTTGCAAAAAACACACTGGTCATTCGCTTACAACCTTCTGAAAGTATTGCCTTACAAGTGCTCACCAAAGAGCAGGGTATAGACACGGGCATGCTTCTTAGACGTGACCCACTGCAGCTAAATTTGGCACAAACACAAACTAATGTTCGCATTCCAGATGCCTATGAACGACTCTTGTTAGAAGCTATAAAAGGCAATCAAAGCTTATTTGTAAGACGTGACGAAGTAGAACTGTCTTGGCAGTGGTGCGATCAAGTAAGACGCAGTTGGCAGTCTGGAAATAAATCCCTAGCGCCCTACCCAGTAGGAAGTACCGGGCCCCAAGAAGCCCTCGATATGATTCAAATGTATGGACACCATTGGTATGAAGACTGTGATGAAAACTAATAAACCCTCAATGCTAAGCGCCCCTATTGAGTGGTTAGAAAGTGTATCGGCACAAACTCTTGCCACTGCACTTGCCTCCACTATTGCAGGCCAATTGCGCGATGCCTTAGTGCAAAGGCCAAGAGCCAGCCTTGCAGTCTCTGGCGGGCGCACGCCCAAAGCGATGCTACAGCAACTAAGCCAGCAAAAGCTTGACTGGCACCGGGTAGATATTACCCTTGCAGATGAACGCTGGGTGCCCGAAGGCGACAGCAACAGCAACACTGCGCTAATAAAGGCTTGGTTATTACAAAATGAAGCATCTGACGCCACTTTTTATCCCATTTATACGGGAGAAAAGACTGCATACGAGGGTCAACAACACTGCCAACAAGAACTTTCATCCATGCATTTTCCACTTGATGTGTTAGTGCTGGGTATGGGTAACGATGGACACACTGCTTCCTTGTTTCCCTTATGCCCTTCATTAAGCGAAGCACTTTCCACACAAGATATTTGTATCGCTACCTGCGCACCAGTAGAGCCTACTGATCGCATGACTCTAACAGCCAATACATTAAAACTTGCAAAAAATACACATTTACATATTGAAGGCAGTGGCAAACTCCAAGTGCTAGCGCAGGCTATGGAACTAAAAGATCCCTTTCAGATGCCCGTTTATACTTTCTTTCAAAAACCCCTTTTTATACATTGGTGCCCATAGATGACCAGCTCAATTACCACTTTAATGCAAAGTAACACAAAAAAATTAGATCAAATATGTGCTAGCGCACCTGTTATTCCAGTACTTACTTTAGACAATGCCAAGCAAGCTATTGGCGTTGGCAAAGCTTTAGTGGATGGAGGCTTAGTTGTTTTAGAAATCACTTTGCGCAGTGACTACGGCCTAACCGCTATTAAACAGCTCAAACAGGCTTTGCCCAATGCCATTATTGGAGCAGGCACAGTAATTACGCCACAGCAGTATGAAGCTTGTGTAGAAGCTGGAGCTGACTTCATTGTAAGTCCAGGTTTTACTGACGAGCTTTTAAAATATGCCAGCCAAAGCACAGTACCCTTATTGCCTGGCATTGGCAGCGTAAGTGAAGCTATGCAAGCGATGGCTCTAGGTTATCGCAGGTTTAAACTATTTCCTGCAGCTGTGGTAGGCGGAGTAGACTTTTTAAAGGCCATTGGCGGCCCAATTAGCGAACTGAAATTCTGCCCAACCGGAGGCATCAAACCTACCAATGCGGCAGAATATTTAGCCCTAAAAAATGTAATGTGCGTAGGTGGAACATGGCTAACGCCTGCTGATGCAGTGCAGCAGGAAAATTGGCAAGCTATAGAAGACCTAGCTAAAAAAGCGTGTACGCTAGCTCTACCTAAAAACTAACAAGGCAAAAAAAAGCCCTTTAAGCTTAAACTTAAAGGGCTAAAATACCGCCTTCTAACTACAAACTCCCATAACAAGAGCCCTATAAAGAAGCTCTAATTACGAGAAGCCTTAAAATAGTCAATTAACGCATTGGTAGAGTCATCATGCTGATGCCCAGCCTCTCCTTCAATTTCCTGTAATATTCCTTTAGCTAGAGTTTTTCCTAGCTCAACACCCCATTGGTCAAAAGAACAAAGATCCCAAATTACACCTTGTGCAAATATTTTGTGCTCATAAAGTGCAATCAGTGAGCCCAAGTTTCTTGGATCAATCTGCTTAAGTAATACCGTATTACTAGGCCGGTTACCTTGATGCACCTTATGGGGCAATAGCTTTTCAAGCTCTACCGAGTCTAACCCTTGAACTTCCAACTGACTTCTCACTTCCTCGGCGCTAATACCATTCATCAACGCTTCAGTTTGAGCAAAGAAGTTAGCCATTAGGTTTTCGTGATGGCCTTTAACAGGAGTAGAGCTAGCTAATGACCCTATAAAGTCAGCTGGCACAATCACATTACCTTGGTGCAGTAATTGATAAAACGCATGTTGCCCGTCGATACCCAACTGACCCCACACAACAGACGCCGTCGGATATGCCACTTGATTACCTTGGCGATCCACATGCTTACCGTTACTTTCCATATCAGCCTGCTGAATATAGTCAGTGAAGCTTTCTAAAGGCTGGTCATAGGGCAAAATTACGTGGCTTTGCGCCCCATGTAGTAGACCATTCCATATACCTACTAATGCCATAATAGTAGGCATATTCTTTTGCGCTGGGGCATCTCTAAAATGAAGATCTATATCATGAGCACCGATTAATAGTTGCTCAAACTTATCAAACCCTAGGTATAACGCAATCGGCAAACCAATAGCTGACCAAATAGAGTATCGGCCACCTACCCAGTCCCACATGGAAAATCTAAAACCTGCATCAATACCAAATTCTTGCACTGCTTCAGTGTTAGAAGACACCGCCACAAAGTGCTGCTGTACTGCACGTTCGTCAAATGCCGAAGCCATAAGCCAATTACGCGCAGTTTGTGCATTGGTCATGGTTTCGCTAGTGGTAAAGGTTTTAGACGCTACTACAAATAAAACTTGTTCCGCATTTAAAGGACGTAAAATTTCAGCAATCTCTACGCCGTCTACGTTAGATATAAAATGCACACGTATAGTAGAGTCAGCATAAGAGCGAAGCGCTTGAGTTACCATTTTTGGCCCCAAGTTAGACCCACCAATACCAATGTTAACAACATCTGTTATGCGCTTGCCAGAATATCCAAGCCATTCGCCACTGCGCACTTTTTCAACAAACGTACGCATATGAGACAGCTCGTCATTGATCATATCCATCACATTAGTTTGATCGACGTACACTGGCGAATTACTTCGGTTACGCAGCGCTGTATGAAGCACTGCCCGGTCTTCAGTAATGTTAATCTTTGCGCCTCGGTACATGCGCTCTATAGAGGAGCTTAGACCCATGTCTTGAGCTAAGCCAAACAGAGAATCCATTATTTCAGGCGTCAAACAGTTTTTAGAGTAGTCTAATAATAAGTTAGGTAATTCAATCGAGTAGGTCTCAAAGCGATTACCTTCTTTAGCAAATAGCTCACGCAAGTGAGTACTGCGGTGCTGCACTGCCAATTGTTGCAATTTTTGCCAGTGTTTAGATTTTTCAAGCTGTAACATTGTGTCTCCGTGACTCGTGATCAAGTGCTATAACGGCGCCGTTTAGGCCCGGTTGCTCTGCAATGCAGAGGTAGATAGGTATCTGCTGAAGATAAGTAGAAGTTCGGCCTTTATTAGTAAAGCTTTGGATAAAATCGCTACTTAGTAAAAATTGTTGCATGCGTGGTAAAATCCCACCAGTTAAATAAACGCCACCTACCGCGCCAAACGCTAAGGCTTCATTAGCCACTGCATTACCCAGCATTTCACAAAAGGTTCGCAGTGTTTGATAGGCCAACTCATCAGGTGAGGCTAGCTGAGCTTGTTGTAAAATATCTGCAGGGCTACTTAAACTAGGTGGCATAGATTTAATGTGTGCCACTGCATGATATAGATCCATCATGCCAGAGCCTGATAGCAATCGCTCAGTAGACACATGTTCGTATTTACCCCACATATATTCCAGCACTTGCACCTGCAGCTTATTCGTTGGTGCAAAGCCTACATGGCCACCCTCACCCATGACAGGCAACCAACCGTGGTCATGGGCAACCAGTCCTGCCACACCTATACCTGTGCCTGGCCCCATAACCAAACGATTACCCTTTGCTACAGCCTGCCCTTGCTTCACTAGACATAGATCTGCAGTGGCGATTTTTGACATGGCCCATGCTTGAGCAGTAAAGTCATTAACCCACAACGCCTGCACTCCAAGTGCTCCATCAACCTTGGCTTTATTAACACGCCAATGGTTGTTGGCTAGCGAAAACTGGGGTAAATGCACAGTACCCGCAATAGCAATACAAGCTTTACTGATCAAGCCCGTAGCATTAGTGCTAGAAAGATATGCAGACACGGCTGCCTCTAAGCTAGGATAATCTGCGCAAGGGAGTATCTTAATATCTAGTAAATCAGGCACATCAGCTTGTGTTAAAGCAAAACGTGCGTTGGTAGCGCCAACATCGGCGACTAAATTATAGTCAGGCATAGGTGTACATCACTTTGTCATCGGAGTAAATAATTACACACACGTGCTAGCGCCTAATTCAGCGGCACTAACCTGCATGCGCATGCCAGCAAATAACTCACGGCCCATGCCTACAGTTACGCCTTCTTTATGCGCAGCTTGAGTTCTTTTTTCTAAGACGTCAGCATCTACCATAAGCTCTAGGCTGCCATTGTGGCAATCTAGCTTTATCATATCTCCATTTTCTATTTTACCAATAGTGCCACCTGCTTTTGCTTCTGGGTAAACATGGATAGCAGCTGGTACTTTTCCAGACGCACCAGACATACGCCCATCAGTCACAAGCGCTACCTTAAATCCACGGTCTTGTAACACCCCTAAATAGGGCGTTAGTTTGTGTAGCTCTGGCATGCCACAAGCTTGTGGACCTTGAAATCTAAGCACTGCAATAAAATCCTCTTCTAACAAGCCTTGCTTAAATGCATCTTCAAATTCTAACTGATTATCAAACACCTTAGCAGGCGCTTCTACCAACCAATGCTGCGTTTTAACTGCTGACACTTTAGCGACGCCACGTCCTACATTACCTTCTAACCTTACTAAACCGCCTGTAGGAGAAAAAGGTTGGTCTGCAGATCTTAATACATCAGTGTCTGCACTGGTTTCTGGGGCAGCCTGCCACACCAACTTACCGTCGTGTAGCTTAGGTTCTTGGCAATAGCGACTAAGGCCATGGCCCATCACTGTTTCGACATCTTCATGTAATAAGCCATGTTCTAGTAAGGTTTGTACTAAATAAGGCACGCCACCTGCTGCATGGAAGACATTAATATCTGCCTCACCATTTGGGTATATACGCGTCAGACTAGGCACTACAGTAGATAACTTATCAAAGTCATCCCAGTTAATAATAATACCGGCAGCCCGTGCAATTGCAATCAAATGGATCGTGTGGTTAGTAGAACCCCCTGTGGTAAGTAGAGCTACAATGGCATTAACTATCGTTTTTTCTGACACGATTTGAGCTAAATTTTGCTGTGCAGATGAATGAGTAAGCTTAACCGCTTGCTGGGCAGCTGCAATTGTCAGGGTATCTCTCATAGTGCCATCTGGTGCCACAAATGATGAACCTGGTAAATGTAATCCCATTACTTCCATTAATAACTGGTTACTATTAGCCGTACCATAAAAGGTACAAGTCCCTGCACTATGATAAGAGGCTGACTCACACGCTAACAGTTCATCCCGGCCTACTTTTCCTTCAGCATATAACTGGCGGATACGTGCTTTTTCTGCGTTTGGCAAACCTGATGGCATTGGCCCTGCAGGTACAAATACCACTGGCAAATGACCAAAGCTTAAAGCACCAATTAACAGACCTGGCACAATTTTGTCACACACCCCTAAACAAAGTACCGCATCAAACATATTATGAGACAAAGCTACTGCCGTAGACATAGAAATCACATCTCTACTAAATAAGCTTAATTCCATACCAGGCTGCCCCTGAGTCACACCATCACACATCGCCGGCACTCCACCTGCAAATTGTGCAACGCTGCCCATGTCTCTAACCGCTTTTTTGATAAGTTGTGGGTAGTTTTCAAATGGCTGATGAGCTGAGAGCATGTCGTTATAAGACGACACTATAGCCACATCAGCACTATCCATCATAGTCAGTCGATCTTTATCATCCTGAGAGCAAGCTGCAAAACCGTGGGCCAAGTTCCCGCAAGACAAAGTTGAACGACTGACCCTGCCGCCTTTAGCAGCATCTATATTAGCTAGGTAGTCTCCCCTAGTTTTCTTACTACGTTCAATAATGTCTTGAGTAACCTGAGCAACAACCTGCTTCATAACAACACCTTTATGCATATATTTCAGTAATATTAACAAATTATTGCTTATTATAAAACCTATTAGACGTATAAATATTTGATATACCGGCAATATGTATGTAATATTACTAACATATAGATACTACAGGAAACCCTCAATGACTATTCGCATTGCTATAAATGGCTTCGGCCGAATCGGCCGCAATATTGTTCGCGCCTTATATGAAAAACAAAATTCTAGCCCATATGCTGCGCTAGAAATAGTAGCTATCAATGATTTAGGCCCAGCTAAAACCAATGCTCACTTGCTTGAATTTGACAGTGTGCATGGCCGCTTTAACGCAACTGTAGATCATAACGATGAGCACCTATTCATTAATGGTGACAGCATCAAACTCTTTCAACAGCGTGATCCAAGCCAACTACCTTGGAGAGAATTACAAGTAGATCTGGTCCTTGAGTGTACTGGCCTATTCACCAAACGCGAACAATGCCAAGCTCATATTGATGCAGGCGCAAGCAAAGTAATTGTATCCGCACCTGGCACAAACTTAGATGCCACCATTGTATATGGTGTGAATCACGAAACTCTTACAGGTGACGAACTCATTATCTCAAACGCATCCTGTACCACTAACTGCTTAGCCCCAATGGCTAAAATACTTAATGATGCATTTGGTATTGAACAGGGGCAAATGACCACCATTCACTCTTATACCAATGATCAGCTACTTACTGACGGCATGCATTCAGACCTTTACCGGGCTCGCTCTGCGACTCAGTCTATGATTCCTACTAAAACTGGTGCTGCAGCTGCTGTCGGCTTAGTGTTGCCAGAACTAGCTGGACGATTAAATGGCATGGCTATGCGCGTGCCAACCATCAACGTTTCCGTAGTAGATCTTACCTTCATCAGCAGTATTGATACCGATGCGCAAACGGTTAACAAAGCTATTCATGACGCTATTTCGAATAACCCTCATTTGGGCCATGTTATGGAGTATGTTAACAAGCCACTCGTCTCTGTAGACTTCAATCACAACTCAAAGTCTTCATGTTTTGACAGCAGCCAAACCTGTGTTCAAGGCAAGTTAGTAAAGGTGATGTCGTGGTATGATAACGAATGGGGATTCTGTAACAGAATGCTAGACACAAGCTTAGCGCTAATGGCTCGTTAATCTAACACTATTGAAACAACCCAAATAAATCTACACACCATTAAGGATAAAAAAAACACCATGAATTTAAGACGTACAAAAATTGTCGCCACATTAGGTCCCGCTACGAGTAGCCCAGAAGCACTTGAAAGCATTATTGCAGCAGGTACCGATGTAGTACGCCTTAATTTCTCACACGGCAGCGCTGAAGATCACAAACAACGCGCACAAACAGTACTTGAAGCCGCAGCAAAGGTAGGTCGCCACGTAGCCATTTTGGCAGATTTGCAAGGGCCTAAAGTACGGATCGCGCGCTTTATAAATAACAAAGTGCAGCTAACCAATGGACAAAACTTTATTCTAGACCCAGGTATGGATCTAGAAGCTGGAACCGAACAAGCCGTCGGCTTAGACTTTCCTGAACTAGGTAAAGATCTGCACCAAGATGACATCTTATTATTAGACGATGGCCGAATAGTGCTTAAAGTTGTTCGCGTAGAGCAAAACACAGTTCACACTACTGTAGAAGTAGGCGGCCCTCTTTCTAACAACAAAGGTATCAACCTTCAAGGTGGAGGCTTATCAGCCCCGGCTCTAACAGACAAAGATCGTGCAGATCTTATTACTGCCGCAGAAATTGGTGCAGATTACATTGCTATTTCATTTGTAAGAAATGCTGGCGACATGAATGAAGCTCGCGCTTTACTAGAAAAAGCCAACAGTAATGCTGGCTTGATTGCTAAAATTGAACGCGCAGAAGCTATTGAAACCGAAACATTAAAAGGCATCATCTTAGCCTCAGAGGGCATTATGGTTGCCCGTGGAGACTTAGCTGTAGAAATTGGCGATGCCATGCTAGTAGGTGTTCAAAAAGACATTATTAAGCACACACGAAAACTAAACCGCATTGTGATCACGGCAACACAGATGATGGAGTCGATGATTACAAGCCCAATGCCTACGCGGGCTGAAGTATCCGATGTAGCCAATGCAGTGATGGATGGCACCGATGCCGTTATGCTGTCAGCCGAAACAGCCGTAGGCGATTACCCGGCTCAAACAGTTGAAGCTATGGCTAGAGTATGTCTAGGCGCTGAACAGCACAGAAACGCCCATAAGTCTTCTCATAGGCTAGACATCGCAGTACACAGCATTTATGAAAGCGTCGCACTAAGCGCTATGTATGCGGCAAACCACTTGGATGGCGTAAAGGCCATTATTTGTATGACCCAAAGGGGAAAAACCCCACTACTGATGTCACGCATTAGCTCAGGCATACCTATTTTTGCCTTCACTTCTCACGCTGAAACACAACGCCGTGTTTGCCTTTACCGGGGTGTAATTACACATCCATTTGACTCTAAGGTCATTGAAAACGACCAAGTAAACCACGTGGCAGTTGAGCAGCTAAAAAAATTAGGCATCGTAACAGATGGCGATATCGTGCTTATATCTAAGGGCGATTATGTGAAGGCTCATGGCGGCACCAATACGCTAAAAGTAGTACGTGTTGGTGATTTGATCCAATAACACAGCAGCTGGCATGCTAGCTGCGGTGTTATTTTACTAGGCGCTGCTTACTGCAGCGCTTAGTCAGTCAACCTAAATGCCACAAACAGTGGCATTCCTTGGCGCACAATGCGCAAAGAAATAGATCGATTATTAGGCAGAGCTTTTGCTAAGCTAGCAAACTGTTCCACACTAGCGATGCGCTGATTAGCAATGCTGGTGATCACATCACCAACCTGCAAACCAAGCTCCTGAGCCACGCCAGCATCTACTTCTGTAACATCTACACCATTACGGATGCGCCACTCCTGGGCCTTTTCTGGCGCCAAGGAAGCCACCCGCACACCAATGCGCTCAACATAGCGGCTCTTATCCACTTTACCTAAAGCGCTAAGTTTATTTTTTGGCAGATGTCCAATCAACACATCCACATCGATAAGCTCTCCATCTCTTATCACCTTAATAACAGCGGTACTTTGAGGCACTATAGCTCCTACAAAGTGAGCCACTTGAGCTGACATGACAACATCATTCCCATCTATTTTGGTAATCACGTCTCCTGTTTGTAGACCCGCGGCAAAAGCTGGACTATCGTCTAGCACTTGAGATATTAATGCACCCGAAGCCTTATCCAAACCAAAAGATTCTGCAAGGTCTTGACTGACCTCTTGAATCTGCACACCCAGCCAACCTCGCGCCACTTGACCTGTTTCTCGCAGCTGTTTGGCCACGGTGGAGGCTGTATTACTAGGAATAGCAAAACTCACACCCATAAAACCACCTGAGCGGGTATAGATTTGAGAGTTAATACCGACCACTTCTCCATCCAAATTAAATAAAGGGCCACCTGAATTACCTGGATTTATGGCCACGTCTGTTTGAATAAAGGGCACATAAGTTTCTGAGCGAAGACCTCGCCCTTTAGCACTCACAATGCCCGCGGTGACTGAGTAATCAAAACCAAAGGGAGATCCAATAGCAAGCACCCACTCCCCCACTTTCAACTTATCTGAGTCTGCCATGGTCAAAAACGGCAGCCCTTGTGCGTCAATTTTTAATAAAGCTAAGTCAGAGCGTGGATCGCTACCCACAAGTTCCGCTTCCATTTCACGACGATCACCTAAAGCGACGATAATTTTTTCGGCCCCCTTAACCACATGATCGTTGGTAAGAATGTAGCCATCTGCACTGATCAGAAAGCCTGAGCCTGTAGACTGGGCTTGAGGCGCACGCCTTTGCTGAGGGGGTTGCGAGGGTTGCTGAGGAGACTTGGGAGCAAAAAAGTCTTTGAAAATTTCAGGCACCTGGCCCTGGTTGGGAGCTTGGGGTTGATTACCTGTAAACCTTTGGGTGTTGTTACGCACAGTACTAATGTTAACCACAGCAGGAGATGCTTTTTCAACAAGTATTGTAAAGTCTGGAAATTGTTGAGCTTGTGAAAAGCTGGACGACAACATGACGAGCAACAACAACGCGCTCAGTTTATAGTGCAAAGTGAATTTTTTCATCAGAACGCGTCTCCATCTATTCATATGGTAAAAATATATTACTCATAATCATACGGCAGTTTTAACGAGCTAAGGGCACTATAGAGCTCATTTACAAAAAACTTTCAAAGCTTTGCAGAAGCATGTGCTGATATACAATTATATGTATAAATATTTGGTGTTAATCAGTCGTGAAATGAAGCTCCTGCACCTGAACACTGCTTTGCTGGCGAAGGATTACTGGCTGCCACTGATTAGAGTTAATAACAGAATCACTTTGGCTATACCAGCGCAGCAGCAACAAACCAAGACCTAATCCTAGCAACGCTACAATGACTGTAACAGGCTCAGACAATCTCAGCCACTGAGCTAACAAAGCACACCCAAGCATTGTTACCAAAGGCATAGCAAAGGTTAGCAAGCTGGCTTTAATAAAGGCGTTTTGAGGGATACCAAGAACCACTTCATCGCCCACACTTAAGGACATAGCCAAAGGCATGGGCAACTGGATACGCGAACGCTTACAATCTGTCGCTTGGTTCATGAGTCGTTGGCCACAGCCACTTTTCATGCTGCAAGATTTACACGTGCTCAGGCGAATTGTATCAAGCCATACTGAGCTTTGATCAATGGCATGGACGTGGGCAACTTGCTCGATCATTGAGTCGTGTGCATTAGACATAATTCAGCCCTACAGCCTTAAAAGGCGTTTATTGGGCTGTAAAGGATACCACAGAGCTGGCCACTTGCTCGCCTTGCGCTAAACTTAATTGGCCAACCAAGGTGATAAACATTGAGTTGCCATTATGCGTAATCGTTTGGCCTAAAACGAGATTGGAACCAGCAAAGGTATGGCCTTCAGGAATGGTGCGGCCATTTAATGCTTCAACATAAAGCGTAAAGTTATCAATGCCATCACTATAAGTAAGCACTTCCCTTGCCACTTGGTTTGAGGTGTCTAAGCTGCGTTGGGTTAGTACAAAACCAGTCGGTAAATTTGCCGCTGACCAAGTTGCATCCGCTGCGTTAGCCGCTTCTATGGGTGCTGGCAAACGAATGATATCATTAACGTTATCTACACTCGCAGAAGCGACACCCGTGCTAAATAGCGCAATACTGTTATTGCTATTTCTGGGCTCTAACAACACAATACCTTGCTGGGCAGGAATTACTTGTGGCACAGCCGAAATACCAATACGCTGGGCGCCAAGGACCATAACCATAGTCACACTTGCTGCTACAGCCAAACCGGCAACAGGCTGCCAGAAACGATCTAAATAGCTTACTTTAGATGCTTGATTGTTAGGTGCAGCAAAAGATTGTTGCGCATAGCACGGCTCTGCCACGATCGCTTGACGCACCCGATCTGAAAAATCTAATGATACAGAGGCTATACTTGCTTCACGTTTTAGTGCAGCACTAGCTAGTTGGTAACGAGCCCACTGCAACCTTACTTGCTCATCACTCTCACAGGCTTTGAGTACGCGCTGAAGCTCAAGCGGCTGGGCAACATCATCCATTACTGCAGATAATGATTCACGCACTAGTTGTGCATCACTGTTGCGGGTGTGTTTAGTTTGTGTTGGTGCCAAAATATCGCTTCCTAAATTTTGCTTACGGCAGTTTGGACGCCAAAAGTCTGGTTTGGTTCAATGTTATTTTTACACTATCTTCACAGAACGCTAATCACGATCCATAAGTTTTGCTACTTCTTTGTCAATTGCCTCACGAGCTCTAAATATACGCGAACGCACAGTGCCCACGGGGCAGTCCATTACTTGTGCAATTTCTTCATAACTCATACCTTCAAACTCTCTCAATGTAAGCGCAGTCTTAAGGTCTTCTGGCAGCTTGTCTAGGGTGGCAAACACCTTATCTTGAAGCTGATCACGAGCCATCAAATTTTCTGGGGTATCCACGTCTGCCATGACATCTGCACTACCATAGTCGCCGTATTCATTAGCTTCTACATCAACATCTGGTGGTCTGCGAGACCGAGATACTAAATAGTTTTTTGCCGTGTTAATGGCAATGCGGTAGAGCCATGTATAAAACTGACTATCACCGCGAAAATTAGCCAACGCACGATAGGCTTTAATGAATGCCTCTTGACTGACGTCCATGGCCTCATGATGATCCTTCACATAACGACCCACTAAACTGATGATTTTGTGTTGGTATTTAAGAACCAATAAATCAAAGGCGCGCTTATCCCCAGCTTGCACTCGTTCTACAAGCTGCTGGTCAGATGAGACTGAATTAGGTGGGGCCTTTTCAATGGGCACTTAGGTTTCCTTATCTAAATTTGGCTCAGTACACAAATTGCGATTCGCTAGCAATTTAATAGCCTAATAAGAGTACAACAGATTAGCCTTGTAGACACTAGTTCAGAGTAAATCTAACCAGTTAAAACATATCTGCGATGACAATAAGCATTTCACCTTAGGTCTAGCCAAGCTATAATCGACGACTTTAGCGAATGACAACAACAGCAACCTTATGCAACAAGACTTTCAATACGACGTGCTTATTATAGGTTCCGGCGCTGCCGGGCTTAGCTTAGGTTTAAAATTGGCCGCAACTCGCAAGGTCGCTGTAATAAGTAAAAACGAACTAAACGCTGGTGCTTCAGGTTGGGCGCAAGGTGGCATTGCAGCAGTACTTGACCAACAAGATCGCATAGATGATCACATCCAAGACACACTAATAGCAGGTGCTCACCTTGGCAATCCAGAAGCCATCCAATTTACCGTAGAGCAAGCAAAAGCCAGTATTGATTGGCTTATTGGTCAGCGCGTACCCTTTACTCAAGACGATGCAGACCCAACAGGATACCATCTGACCCAAGAAGGTGGTCATAGTCATAGGCGTATCATTCACGCGGCAGACTGGACTGGTCGAGCAGTGACCACAACCCTGCTAGAACGAGCGACAGAGGCCAAAAACTTAGACTTGTTATCTCATCAGGTAGCTGTTGACTTAATTACTAATGCGAAACTAGGATTGCCAGGCAACCGCTGTGTAGGCGCCTATGTATTAAATCAACAAACGGGCCACGTCAACACGTTTAAAGCACAGTGTGTCATTTTAGCCACAGGCGGTGCCAGTAAAGTGTATCTTTATACGAGCAATCCAGATGGTTCATCTGGTGACGGTATAGCGATGGCTTGGCGTGCAGGTTGCCGTGTAGCTAACATGGAATTTAATCAGTTCCACCCTACCTGTTTGTATCACTCACAAGCCAAATCATTTTTGATCACTGAAGCAATCCGTGGTGAAGGTGGAAAGTTAGTATTGGCTAATGGTGAGCCATTTATGCAGCGCTTTGATGACCGCTTAGAGCTAGCCCCACGAGATATTGTTGCCCGTGCCATAGACCACGAAATGAAACGCCTTGGTGATGACTGCGTTTATTTAGACATTAGCCATCGTGGACGTGAGTTTATCCAATCTCATTTTCCCAACATTTACCAACGCTGCATGGAACTGGGCATAGACATTGCTAAAGATCCTATTCCTGTAGTGCCTGCTGCACACTACACCTGTGGCGGTATTATTACCAATCAAGACGGCATGACTGATATTGAAGGCCTATACGCTGTTGGCGAAACCGCTTTTACAGGCTTACATGGTGCTAATCGATTAGCAAGCAACTCATTATTGGAATGTTTCGTTTATGGCCACGCTGCGGCAAAGCACATCGAAAAAAATTGGAGCGAAACCCCACCTAAACGCACTATTCCTACCTGGGATGAAAGCCAAGTAAAAGACTCAGATGAAGACGTAATCATCTCTCATAACTGGGACGAATTACGTCGCTTTATGTGGGACTATGTGGGGATAGTTCGCACAGACAAACGCTTAACCAGAGCAAAGCACCGTGTAGAGTTGCTACTTAGTGAGATAGATGAGTTTTATAGTAATTATCGCGTTAGCCCAGACCTTATAGAATTACGCAATTTGGCCTTGGTGGCCTCACTTATTATTCATAGTGCCCAGCAACGCAAAGAAAGCCGTGGTTTACACTACACATTAGACTATCCAGACACCCAAAAAACCGCCCGTAACACGATCATGACACCTACTAATTTTGATTGGCAGTAGGGATTTGGATATGCCAACGGCCAAACACTCTTAATTTACGCAACATGTCTGGGGGGCCACTGTCAGCCAGAAGTGGCCACCAAAACTGCTGCCCATCTGAAAGCCTAATATATAAGGTAATAAAATAAGGATTAAAGGCTGATTTGGGCATGATTTGCCCACTCACTTGCTCACCATTTTTTAGATAACAGCAAAAATCATCCGCAGTCCAGCTGACAGCGACTACGCTGGTGCTAGATTTAAGTAAAGCCCAGCGCCAAACCCAATACCAGCTCATACCCCCAGCAAACAACGCATAAGCTAACGCCAACCACACGTTTCCTAATATACCCCAGCCACAAAGGCTCAAAGCTAGCCAAACAACACCTGCCACTAAAGCAAGGTGTGGTGACGCCTTAAGCTGAAACTTGGCTCGACTTAGCATAGTCTTTAACCAACTTAACCATGGCATCAAGGTCTGCATCTCCACTAGCACCGTGCCCCATAAACCAGGTAAATAGGTCTGGATCTTGCTGGCCCAACAATCTCACATAGGTTTGTTGCTCTTGCGAACTGATAGAAGGCAACACATTAGCGGCAAATGGCCCCAGTAAAACATCTAATTCCAGCATGCCACGACGACTGTGCCAAATTTGCCGCTTTAATTCTGTTTGATTCAACATTGAATTCCTCTGTCTTAACCCATACCATGTACACATGGCGTAATTTTAGCGCAAACTGTCCAATTATGCCTGCTAGGCATCCATATTTAGATTATTAACAACATGAAACAAACCTATTTTTGCCCGCTGGATCATTTTGGTAGCCTGAGCTTGTCTGGCCCCGATGCACAAAAATTTTTACAAGGCCAAATAACCTGTGATGTTACCAAGGTGACACAGTCTTTTGGCCAAGCTGGTGCGTACTGCACTCCAAAGGGCAATGTCATTGCCAACTTCAACTTAGTCACACATGCCGACACTTTACTCATGCATATGCCCATAACTATGGTAGAAAGCGTGCAAAAGGCGATGTCCAAGTACATAGTATTCTCTAAAGCTCAGCTGCAAGATGCAAGTAGTGACTGGAGCCGATTTGCAGTGTGGGGTGACGAGGCTATGGCATGCATTACTCTGGTATTCGGTTTAGCTCCACAAGAGCAACTGTCATGCATACAAGATGTTAACTACTTAGTATGGAGCAATGACGCCAATAGCAAAGAATTTATTGTCTATTGTAGCCCTAGCCACAAAGCAAAAATAATGGTCCAGCTTGAACAACAAGCAAAATTAGCCGATATGAGTGCGTGGGAAGCTAAACAAATCAATAATGGCCTCGTTTACGTAACCCCAGAAATTAGTGACAGCTATGTGCCACAGATGCTCAACTTACAAGCCACAGGCGCAATTGACTTTAAAAAGGGCTGTTATACTGGGCAAGAAATCGTGGCCCGTATGCAGTATTTAGGTAAACTTAAACGACATTTACTGATAGGACAAGCAAGCTCACCTATCGCTTTAAAGGTGGGCCAACAAATTGATGCCACCAAGCGAAAAAATGTAGGCCGCATAACCAGTGTTGCCTCAACTGGCGGCAACAACTACGAGTTTACTGCAGTTATAAATCGTACAGAAGCACAAGAAGACACACTTAATCTGCATGAGCAAGACGGCGCAATCATAAATTTAGTGCCTCTGCCTTATGAAATTGATCCACAAGTCTTTGAGCGCATTAAGCTATAGTTAAAGTGATGGAGTTAAAGCAACACAAATTGGCTAGGCTCTGCTAACACTGGAGTGCGCTGCCAATCTATAGGGCTTTGGCCGCGCTGTGTTATATAGGCATTGGCCTTTGAGAAGTGAGCGCAGCCAAAAAAACCCCGATACGCTGATAACGGAGAAGGATGCACCGTTTCAAGCACGCAGTGTTTGCTTGCATCGATAAGGCCAGCCTTAGCTTGGGCTGGTTTTCCCCACAGCATAAACACCACCCCATCACATTGCTGGCTGATTGCACTAATAACAGTGTCCGTAAGATACTCCCAACCTTTGCCCTGATGCGCACCTGCTTGACTATGCTCTACTGTGAGCACTGTGTTAAGCAACAACACACCTTGCTGTGCCCACTGGCTTAAATTGCCATGCGTGGCAGGCTGCACACCTAAATCATTGGTGAGCTCTTTAAGGATATTACGTAAAGACGGAGGTGTCTTAACACTTTGATTCACAGAGAAACTTAAGCCATGGGCTTGGGGTTGGCCTTGTTCAAATCCGTGATAGGGATCTTGACCTAAAATCACCACTTTAACTTGCTGCAATGGGGTAAGTTTAAAGGCGTTAAACCAATCACTTTGTTTAGGTAGCAAAGCAATCTTTTGATCTAGCTGCTGCTGCAAAAAGGCAGCCAAAGCATTAAGCTCAGGCTGAAGTAAACAAGGCTCTAGCACCTTAAGCCAGCTCTTATCGAGCTGGTGTAAGTGTGCATTTTGCCAAATGGACTGAGCCATTTTTTAACAGTTCTACTATTTAGCTTCAGGGCGCATGTGCGGAAACAACAACACATCGCGAATAGACGGGGCATCAGTGAATAACATCACCAAACGGTCTATACCAATACCTTCACCTGCTGTAGGAGGCATGCCGTATTCTAGAGCGGCTATATAGTCTGCATCGTAATGCATAGCTTCATCATCTCCCGCATCTTTTTCGGCTACTTGAGCCAAGAATCGTTCAGCTTGGTCTTCAGCATCATTTAGCTCTGAGAAACCGTTAGCAATCTCACGACCACCTACAAAAAACTCAAACCGATCTGTAACAAACGGATCAAGGTCATTACGCCTTGCTAAAGGTGACACCTCTGCAGGGTACTCAGTAATAAACGTTGGCTGATCTAAACGATCTTCTACTGTCTTTTCAAAGATCTCAATCTGCACCTTACCTAAACCATAATAAGGCTTAAGTGGAATACCAAGCTCTTCAGCAATAGCACGTGCACCGGCTTCATCAGCTAACTGAGAAGCTTTAATGGTAGGGTTGTAATGTAAGATAGAATCAAACACAGAAATACGTTTAAACGGCTGTGCAAAGTCATACTCGCTGCCTTGATAAGTAACTTTACTATTACCCAGTACAGACTCTGCAATATGGCGCAGCATGCCTTCTGTTAAATCCATTAAGTCGCGAAAATCTGCATAAGACCAGTAAAATTCCAGCATAGTGAATTCTGGGTTATGACGCGTAGAGAGACCTTCGTTACGAAAGTTGCGATTAATTTCAAACACGCGCTCAAAACCACCTACCACCAAGCGTTTAAGGTAAAGCTCTGGAGCAACACGCAAATACATATCACGATCAAGGGCATTATGATGAGTAATAAATGGGCGGGCAGATGCTCCACCGGGAATCACCTGCATCATGGGTGTTTCTACTTCCATAAATTCGCGAGCAATTAAATATTGGCGAATAGCTTCTACCACGCGGGTTCTGATTACAAAGGTTTTGCGAGACTCTTCATTAACAATAAGGTCTACGTAACGTTGGCGATAACGCATCTCTTGGTCTGCAAGGCCATGATGCTTATCAGGCAGTGGACGCAGGGCTTTAGTTAATAGCTGTGGGTCTGACATATCTACAAACAAATCACCTTTGCCAGATTTTTGTAATACCCCTACTACACCCACAATGTCACCTAGGTCCCAGGTTTTAAGCTCGGCTAGCTGTTCTGGCGTTAGGGCTTTACGATTGACATAAAGCTGGATACGACCAGACACGTCCTGGATTTCCATGAACGCACCACGATTACGAATGATACGTCCTGCCACCTTTACCGGTATAGCCAATTCTTCTAACTGGGGTTTATCTTTTTCGCCGTGGGCATCTTGTAAATCTTGGGCGTAGCTGTCACGACGAAAATCATTAGGAAAAGCATTCCCTGCTTCGCGGCGCTTGGCTAATTTGGCACGACGCTCAGCAATGAGTTTGTTGTCGTCTTGCATTAAACTTTCGTTAGTATCATTCATAGGTCTTGGTTCTACTATTGGGTAATGTGTTTACTACGTTTATAAACCAGCCTTTAAGCTGGCAACAATAAATTGGTCTAAATCGCCATCTAATACCTTATCACAACCACCAGTCTGCACGTTGGTTCGTAGGTCTTTAATGCGTTGATCATCAAGCACATAAGAGCGTATCTGACTGCCCCAGCCAATGTCAGACTTGGTGTCTTCTAAAGCTTGCGAGGCTTCTTGGCGTTTATGAATTTCTTGCTCATACAGCTTGGCACGCAACTGCTTCATGGCAGAATCACGGTTTTGATGTTGCGAGCGCTGATTTTGACACTGCACTACAATGCCAGATGGGCCGTGGGTTAAACGCACAGCAGAGTCAGTTTTGTTAACATGCTGACCACCAGCACCACTGGCACGGTATGTGTCTACGCGCACATCTGATGGGTTTATTTCTATGTCGATATCATCATCAATTTCTGGTGAAACAAATACCGAGGCAAACGATGTATGACGGCGACTACTAGAATCAAACGGCGATTTGCGCACCAAACGATGCACACCTGTTTCTGTGCGCAGCCAGCCAAAGGCATAATCGCCTTCAAAGCGAATGGTGGCACTTTTGATGCCAGCAACATCACCATCACTGACTTCCATCAGCTCTACTTTAAACCCTTTTTGCTCACCCCAACGCAAATACATGCGCAAAATCATACTCGCCCAATCTTGAGCTTCAGTGCCACCAGAGCCAGATTGAATGTCTAAAAAGGCAGCATTTGGATCCATTTCGCCAGAGAACATACGCCTAAACTCTAGCTTTTCTAGGCTTGCAGTTAATGCGTCAATCTCTGACTGCACTTCGTTTAGGGTGTCTTCGTCATTCTCTTCTACGGCCAAATCTAATAATTCGCGAGCATCAACTAAACCCACGTCCATAATGTCGATGGTATTCACCACACCTTCAAGCATGGCACGCTCTTTACCTAGGGCTTGCGCGCGCTGCGCATCATTCCATACATCGGGCTGTTCTAAGTCTCGCTCTACTTCTACCAAACGTTCTTTTTTACCAGCATAGTCAAAGATACCCCCTAAGCACATCGGTGCGCTGCGACAAGTCTTTCATGGCTAAGATGTAAGGATTTATTTCAAACATTAAGGGTGACCCATAATTGGCAATAAATGTGAGCGTAAAATGATGGCAGTATTATACCCGATAGTGGCTATTTTGGGCACCGTTTACCTTGGCCTTTCTTGCCTAGGTTGTAGAGTATTTTAGGAAAGCTTTCTGACTCATTGTAAAATTAAGTTTAATGCTAGATTAAAAACATAGGTTTTAATTCAAACATCGTCTAACATTAACTAATAAATCAATGATATAAGATTGAAGATGTCTAACCATGTAAACACTTTAGGCCAGCAAATAGGCCTTCCGTTACCCCACTGGACACCGTGCCAAAAGCCCTCCAATACCATTATAGAAGGGCTGTATTGCCGCCTAGAACCTCTAAACTGTGAGCAACACAGTGAAGATTTATGGAAGGCCTTTAGCGCCGACAAAGAAGACCGTATTTGGACTTATTTACCTTACGGCCCTTTCACCAACAAAGCCCAATTTATAGCGTGGTTAAACAGCCATAGCAACAGCCAAGATCCATTATTTTATGCCATTATTGCAACCCAAAAAATAGGCAAAGCAGTAGGCATTGCCAGCTACTTGCGCATACAACCAGAAATAGGAGTGGTGGAAGTGGGGCATATCAACTATTCCCCTGACCTGCAACAAACCACCGCTGCCACAGAAGCTATGTATTTAATGATGAATCATGTTTTTGAACTAGGCTACCGCCGCTATGAATGGAAGTGTGACAACGAAAACCAAGGCTCTAAAAAAGCATCTAAACGCTTAGGTTTTAGCTACGACGGACTCTTTCGACAAGCCGCTGTATATAAAAACCGCAGCCGAGATACCGCATGGTTTTCTATAATTGATAAAGACTGGCCCACTCTTCAGGCAAGATACAAATGCTGGCTTGCACCAGGTAATTTCACCATTGATGGCAAGCAGCTAAGCAAATTAAGCACATAAGCTGCAAATATGTAGCGTTCCATCCCTATTTAACTCATGTATAATCGCGCTATGAAAATTCCAAAACGAATACTTCCGCTGGTCGAAAATGGTTTAGTCGACGAGGTGCTACGGGCCTTAATGAGCGGTAAAGAAGCTGATGTTTTTGTAGTGCGTTGCGGCTCTGAAATTCGCTGCGCAAAAATATATAAAGCTCCTGAAAAACGCGCATTCAAACAAGCTGTCACCTATCAGGAAGGGCGAAAAGTTCGCAACAGTCGCAGAGGTCGTGCGATGAGTAAAGGTTCAAAGTTTGGCCGCGAACAACAAGAAGAAGTGTGGCAATCTGCTGAGGTGGACGCCCTTTATAAGCTTGCAGACATAGGCGTGCGGGTACCCAAGCCTTATGGCTGTTTTGATGGCGTGTTATTGATGGAACTCATTACCTATGGTGATGGGGACGTTGCTCCACGACTAAATGATGTATCCATGACCCAAGAGCAGGCCTTAGCAGACCATGAAACCCTGATGCATGACATTATGCGTATGTTATGTGCAGGCTTAGTGCATGGCGACCTTTCGCCATTTAATGTGCTAGTTGATGATCATGGCCCTGTCATAATAGACTTGCCACAAGCAGTGGATGCTGCGGCAAATAATAATGCCCAAAGCATGCACCAGCGAGATGTAGAAAATATTACCCATTACTACGCCCAATATGCCCCTTCCCTAAGCCACACCCGCTATGCGCCAGAAATGTGGGCTTTATTTGAAGCAGGCGACTTGCACCCTGGCACCCAACTAACAGGACTATTTGAAGAAGACACAGAATCTGCTGATGTAGATACTGTGCTAGAAGAAATAAAACAGGCGTTTATGGAAGAGCAAAATAGGCTGGAGCGGATAAGAGAAGCTAATTCAGTAGATTAAAAAAATCTAACTAAACTTTGCAAACTCTATTTTCGGGCAACGATCCATCACCACAGCTATGCCAGCAGCTCTTGCCATAGCTGCTGCTTCTGCATGGTAAATATCTAGCTGCATCCACATCACTTTAGCACCTTTAGCAATCACTTCACTGGCCAACGTTGGCATGGCTTCACTGGATCTAAAGCAGTCCACCATATCGATTTCAAAAGGAATAGACGCAAGATTTGGGTAGCAGGTTAAGCCTAATATTTCTTTGTGCAAAGGGTGCACGGGAATGATTGAATAGCCAAGCTGTTGCAAGTACAGGGCTACTTGATGACTGGCTCGGTGAGGCTTAGGAGACAAACCTACTATCGCAATAGTTTGCACCTGAGTGCTAATACGCTTAATGTCGTCAATATTTAACCCATCAATAGCCATAGATTACTCGCCGCTGTAAACACAGCCAGAAGTACAAGTTTCTTTTAACTCTAAGCGTGAAAGCTGAGGCAATACTGGTTTTAGCTGCTGCCAAATCCACTTCACCATCACTTCACTGGTAGGGTTTTCTAGGCCTTTAATGTCATTAAGGTAGTTATGATCTAGTTGCTCATAAAGCGGTTTAAACACCTTTTTAATGTCGCCAAAATCCATAATCCAGCCAGTGGTCTCTCCTACTGGGCCAGACACCACGATGCGCAAGGAAAACGTGTGCCCGTGAAGACGGCCACATTTGTGCCCTACTGGTACGTTAGGTAAAAAATGCGCCGAGTCGAAGCTAAAATCTTTGTATATTTCCATTAGCGAATGCCTGTAATTTTGTGAGTTTGCAAGCTTAAGCGCCACCGTGGGTGCTGCATACAATAATCTATGGTTTGTTGCACGTAGTTGTCATCATCATTGGAGGAGACAATATACGCTTTATCTAGCGGTTGTAGATAATGGTTTTCAAAATCCCAATCTATAAACTTTTCTGGCATAGCATGATGCTGCGGGTACACAAGCTTTAGCTCGTGACCTGTGGTTTGCACAATGTCTGAAGCGCCTTTAGGGCTCACACAGATCCAATCAATACTCGCTGGCACTGGTAATGTACCATTGGTTTCTATGGCTATTTCAAAGCCTTGTCCGTGTAACTGACCCACCAAGTCTTCATCTACCTGCAGCATAGGCTCACCGCCTGTCAGCACCACTAAAGGATCACCTGGCAGTCCTTCTGGCCAACAGCTTGTTATCAGCTTGGCTAAATCTTGTGCGGTGTAGCGACCACCTAACGTGCCATCGACGCCCACAAAATCTGTGTCACAAAAGTCACAAATGCTTACCCCACGGCGCGCCTCGCTACCAGTCCAAAGGTTACAACCGGCAAACCTACAAAATACAGCAGGTCTGCCAGCTTGGCGGCCTTCACCTTGCAATGTATAAAAAATTTCTTTAACAGAATACATAATTATAATGACACATACGGCACGGGGTCTGTGAGCCCTGCTTTAGCAAAGGCTTCTAAACGCTCTACACAAGAGCCACATTTACCACAGGCTTTTTCTTGGCCTAGGTAGCAGGTCCAGGTTTGGGCATAATCTAAACCCATGCTTAAACCAGCTTCAAGGATAGCCAGCTTACTTTGGTGTAAAAAAGGGCTAATAATTTGTACATCGTCGTAGTTGGCTATCGCTGACACCACATTCATGGCATCAACAAACTCTGGGCGGCAATCTGGGTAGATATCGTGATCACCTGAATGAGCGCCATAAAATACATCTGTAGAGCCTATGGACACAGCGTAGCCAATAGCTAAAGACAATAGAATCATGTTGCGGTTGGGCACCACAGTAGACTTCATATTATCTTCTTCGTATTGACCTGTAGGAATATCTATGTCTGCAGACGTTAAAGAAGATCCCTGCAATAGCTGGTTAATCGCGGTGATGTCCACCAGCTTATGAGAAATACCTAAATCTGCACACGCTTTCACTGCCACATCTAGCTCTTTACTATGGCGCTGACCATAGTTGAACGATACGGCATGTACTTCATAACCTTGCTTTAAAGCAAGGTGCAGCACGGTGTAAGAGTCCATACCACCGGAATAAATGACGACGGCTTTGGGCTTCTCTTTTAGTTTCTCTGATGGAGTCGCTGTTGAGTTCATGTGCGGCTAATCTGCAATACAAATAATTAAGCCGCGCATTATACCTTAAGCTTAGTATTTACGCACTTTTAGCAAGCTTAGGTTGTGCCATTTCCTGCAAAATACCGCGCACCCACAAAGGGCGATTGAGGGTGTACAAATGCACCTGGTTAAGCCCATGGTTAGCTAGCTGCTCTATCTGGTTTAAGGCAATATCAATGGCGAGATTAAATTGATCATTAGTGTCACTTAACTGTTCAAATTGAGCCACTATTTTTTTAGGTACAGTCGCGCCACAACGGTCGGAAAAACGCTGAATTGCCTGAATATCATGAATAGGCATGATGCCAACGATGATGGGAACATCTATTGCTTGAGCTTGCAGCCGTTCAGCAAAACGCAACAATGCATCAGTGTCATAACAATACTGCGTCATAATTTGGCTGGCCCCTGCCTCCACCTTAGTTTTTAAGTGAGCAATATCTGCGTTCGCACTCGTTGCTTCTGGGTGAGTTTCTGGATAGCCTGCCACAGAAATAGTGCCATCAAACCATTGTCTTAAACCTGCCACTAAATCAGCACCATAAACATAACCTTGGGGATGGGGAATAAACTGTCCGTTTGTGCCATCGCCCCTAAGAGCCACCAGATGGTCAATGCCCGTTTCGATAAAAGCTTTAGCGGCTATATTGACTTCTGCCTTACTAGCGCCAGCTGCGGTGATATGGGCTGCAGGTACATGTCCAAGTTTTTGTAAACGTTGAATCGCACTATAACTTTCAACTTGGCTTGAACCACCAGCGCCGTATGTCATTGAACAAAATTCAGGTTTCCAAGAAGCAAGATCATTCAGGCAAGTATCCAGTGCAAGATGGCTAACATTAGATTTAGGAGGGAAGAATTCGAAGGAATAAAGGCTGTTCAAGGTGTGCTCCGGTGTTTTTTACACTTTATAGAGCCATTATTATGTCAGCTTTAAATGGGCTGCTGGGTGAAAAAAACATGCCAAAGGTGAATGTAATTCATACTTTAAGATAGTTTAGAGTATGAATTACAGATCTACAGATACCGACACTGCCATCACCAAAAGCAGTAGCAACTCTGTCACTTCAATGCTGGCACCAGCGGTATCACCAGTCCAGCCATCTATGCGCTGCATCATCAAGCGACGCATTAAGGCATAGCCTAAAGCACTCGTTACCAGCATAGCCGATGATAAAGCTATTGTTTGGTACAGCATCAATGTAACCAAGATCATAACCCAAAACCAAACCCACTTAGCCTGCACTTGGTTTTTCAGCTGTGTACCCAAGCCCTCACCTCTCACATACGGCGTATGCACAACTAACACCATAGCCTGCAACCTTGCCAACACTGGCACCATCACTAGCATCAACCACCACCAAGATGCGGCGGTTTGTGCGAAATGTATCACCTCACTTAAAGCTAGCCACTTAAGCAATAAGGTTAATACTAAAACCACCACAGCACTGGGGCCACACGTAGGGTCTTTCATCAAATCTAAAGTGCGCTGTTTATCTCCAAACCCACCTAACCATGCATCAGCGCTATCTGCTAGACCATCAAGATGCAAACCACCCGTAATCCAAACCCAAAACACCAGCACTAAAGCGGCTTGTAGCTGTGGGCCGACTAAGATACCAAAATGGTTGAGCGCTGCAGGTAAAAGAACTAACCAGCCGCCAATCGCAGCACCTACCACAGGGTAATATAGTAGCGCTTTACCTGACACCTGAGGTGTGGGCACGGTGTTAGCAATAGAAAACACTTTATAAACAGGGATACGAGTAAGAAACTGAAAGGCCAAAACCAAGGCATGATAGTGTCGTTTAAGCATTTCAAACATTCTAATTTGCACCAAAGTCTAGGCTGATATGGTAATCAGAGTGGCCACTTTCGTCGTCAAAAGTCACCAGATGCAAAGGTACAAGCCCAGCATAGGGTAAGTTAAAATTAAATAGCCCCTTGGCATCCATGTGCAAAATAGACCCTAACATAGCTCTAATCACACCCCCATGGGTAACAATTAACATGTGCTTACAATTTAACTTAATGGCACTTTTTACATGCTCATGCAAAGCTTCCATCGCTCTGATTTGTAATTGTAGTACCGTTTCGCCATTGGGGGCACAGCAATGCATTGGATTGCTCCAAAACTGGCTCACAGCTTCTGGCTGCTCACGCCATATTTTGGCACGAAGCTGTCCATCCCAATCGCCAAACGACATTTCTTTAAAGCGCTTTTCTATCTTTAGCTTAGGCATCAATGAAGCTGAAAACTTTGCACAGCGTTGTAAATCAGAGCTCACAAGGTAGTCTACAGGCAGCTTAAGGGTTGCAACGCTTTGATGCATTTGCTCAAACCCTTGATCCGTTAAAGCCACATCTGTATGGCCACGATATATGTCATCTAATTTGGTTTTACCATGGCGCAATAAACTAATTTTCATTACCGGCTAGATACCATTAACTGGCTGTTCTGAAACCTGCGCTTCAGAAAAGGTGGCCATTTCGTTATGCGTAACACATGCACTTTTCAATATAGATAAAGCCACGCCAGCGCCACTGCCTTCTCCTAAGCGCATACCCAAATCAAGAATAGTGTCAGCACCTATTGATGCCATCATTGCCTGATGTCCAGGCTCCGCTGAAGCATGAGAAAAAAACATCCACATGTTGATGTCAGGCTGAATTTTTGCGGCTAAAATAGCCGCTGAAGTGGTAATAAAACCATCTACTAAAATGGGCATACCCACCTGCGCTGCACGAATGTAGGCACCAGTTAATGCCGCAATTTCAAGCCCACCTACATGGCGTAGCGCTTCTATTGGGCTAGTCATGGCGTCTTCATGTTTGTCCAATGCAGCTTCTATAACTTGGCCTTTATGTGTAACACCTTGTGCATCTAAGCCAGTGCCTGGGCCCACTAGAGCTGTGACACTTTGACCCGTAGCCCATGCTGCCAAAGCCGTAGCAGAGGTGGTATTGGCAATGCCCATATCACCACCTATAAACAAGGTAGCGCCATTGGCTGCTGCACGCTCCACCGCAGCTTTACCAGATTGCATAGCTTGGCTTAGCTGCTCTATAGTCATAGCAGCTTGTTGTGAAAAATTAGATGTGCCTGCCATAATGGTGTTATCTACAACATTGTCCATAGCAGACAGATTTACCACAGTGCCTAGATTTACTACTTCAAAGGAAGCATTGTTTTGACGTGCCAATGCACAGATTGCAGCCCCACCACGAGAAAAATTCTTTATCATCTCTCCAGTAACCACTTGAGGAAATGCAGACACACCCTCTGCCGCGACGCCATGGTCGCCAGCAAACACCACTACCTGAGCATTATCTACACTGGGCTTTTGCACACCTTGCATAGCACAAAGGCGCACAGCCATAGCTTCCAAACTCCCCAAAGATCCAGGCGGCTTGGTCAGTTGTCCTTGGCGCTCTAGCCCTTGCTCTTTAGCTCCCGTGTTAAGTGTGGCTAAGGGTGCATTAATCCATTCAATAGTCATAGTCATTACTTCTCGTTCATTTAAAAATTTATTTTAAGGTTTAATGAAAAATCATAAACACATATAAAGCTACTTTTTTAGGCTCAATGGCAATCCAGCTACGGCCAAAGTCACCTCGTCACATACTTGCGCTAAGCGCTGATTCATAAGGCCTGAATAATCTTGAAATTGGCGGCTTAATTCGCCCATTGGCACAATGCCTGAACCCACTTCGTTACTTACCAATATTAGATGATGACGTGTTTGAGTTACTTGGCTAACCAGCGCTTCCAGCGCTGAATCCACATCATTGTCTTCAGCACACAAATGATTACTCAGCCATAACGTTAAGCAATCCACCAACACACAGCGTGGAGCTTGATCAAGGTCTAACAAAATTTGGCTTAGCGCTAATGGCTCTTCCACAAGCCCCCAATGACTTGGCCTGCGTTCCTTATGAATAGCTACTCTTGCTGCCATGCTGCCTGGTTCATTGCGCTTACTTACTTGAGCTGTAGCCACATAGACGACTTCTAAACCACTGCTCATGGCGGCTTGCTCTGCTAGACCACTTTTGCCAGATCGAGCACCTCCCAAAAACAGCTGCCGCAGCGGCATAATAGACGTCATAACGAATTGCTCTGATACTTATGGTTAAATATATGTATAGTTTATAGCGTTCCTTTGCCCTTTAATACTTAAAAGCGACTAGGATATTTCAATCTTCAAATATACGCCTTGTTCACCACTTCAGCGATAGGTAAACTTCGCTATACATTGAATACAGCACCAAACATAACAGCAGAACATAGACTATGAAAAAACCCATTAGTGATGAAAAACACCAGCAACGCATGAGCAAAGTAAAGCAGCAAATTGATAAAAAAATTGCCAAAGCTGACAAAGAACAAGGTGTATCTGTATTACTCACTGGCAACGGCAAAGGTAAAAGCAGCTCCGCTTTTGGTATGCTGGGTAGGAGTTTGGGCTATGGACACAAGTGCGCCGTAGTGCAGTTTATAAAGGGGGATTGGGAATGTGGAGAAGAACTGTTTTTTAGCCAATTACCATTAGTTTCATACCACGCCATGGGCGCTGGATTCACTTGGGAAACCCAAAACCAAGAAGCCGATAAAGCAGCAGCTGAAAAAGCTTGGGTGCTAGCTGCGTCCTTACTGGCAGACCCTGACATCGATTTTTTAATCTTGGACGAACTTACCTATATGTTTAACCATGGCTGGTTAGATTTAGAGATGGTAGCCAAAGCGATCACTGAGCGCCCTGCCAACATGAACCTTGTGGTCACAGGACGAGGCGCACCTAATGGCTTGATTGAAGTGTGTGACACAGTGAGCGAAATAAAAGATGTTAAACATGCATTTAGAGATGGCATTAAAGCTCAGCGCGGCATCGAATTTTAGATAAAAAAATGGCCTGAGTTACCTCAGACCAAAAAATCGCCACATATAATGTGGAAAGCATCGCTACCATACTGGCAGCAGCGCTTGATGCCAAGTAAATGGCTTAAAAATCAGAATAATTCCTAAAGTTTTATTTAATGTACTAATACCTAATCCACCTTAAGCATTTTTATTTAGAGATTTAACTCATGTCCATTGCACTATTTTTTGGCTCCACCACAGGTAATACAGAAGACATAGCCGACCAAATTCGTGACATTTTAGGCACTGATAAGGTAGATATTTTTAATGTGGCAGATGATTCTGTAAGCTTGATGCTAGACTATGAAACCGTGATTTGTGGCATTCCCACTTGGGACTATGGTGAGTTACAAGCTGACTGGGAAGACATCTGGGAAGAGATCGATGCGCTAGACCTGTCTGGCATTCAAATGGCCTTCTTTGGCTGTGGTGACCAAATTGGTTATCCAGAGTGGTATCAAGACGCTATGGGCTTACTACATGATAAATGTATAGGCCTTGGCGCTAAGGCGATAGGCTACTGGTCCACGATGGGTTACCAATTTGAGGTGTCTAAAGCAGCAACAGCAGATGGCAGTCAATTTATAGGCTTAGCGGTTGATGAAGATAGTCAGCATGAGCTTACAGACCAACGTGTAACCACTTGGTGCAAGCAACTGCTTGAAGAGATAAGTGAGTACTAACTATGGATGCTAAAGGCCCCTTATCTGGATATAGAGTGATTGAATTAGGGCAACTGCTTGCAGGCCCTTTTGCTGGCTGTATGCTGGGATATTTTGGTGCAGAAGTCATCAAGATTGAATCTCCAAACGGAGGCGATCCTATTCGCAATTGGCGCCAGATGAAAGACGGCACATCTTTATGGTGGTACTCATTAGCTAGAAACAAAAAATCTGTCACTATAGATCTTAAAACTAAAGCGGGCATTGAACTGGTTAAACAGCTGATTGATACAGCAGATATTGTAATAGAGAATTTCCGCCCAGGTGTAGTAGAAAACTGGGGCATTGGGCCTGAAGAGTTTAAGCAATCCAACCCTAAGCTTGTGTATGCCCGTATTTCCGGTTATGGACAAACAGGCCCCTATGCCAGCAAACCGGGATTTGCCTCTGTATGTGAAGGCATTAGTGGCTTTCGCTACGTCAATGGCCACCCAGATCAAGCTCCTGTGAGGCCCAATCTAAGCATTGGTGACACTATTTCTGGCATCCATGCAGCGCTGGGTATTTGTTTAGCCCTGCTTGAACAAAAAAACAGCGGCAAAGGCCAAGTTGTGGATGTGGCTTTGTATGAGTCTATGTTTAATTTGATGGAAGCAGTGGTGCCTGAGTATGACGGTGCCAACGTGATTAGACAGCCTTCTGGCAGCACAGTGACTGGCATTGTGCCTACCAACACCTATAAGTGTTTGGATGGTAAATACGTAGTGATTGGTGGTAATGGGGATTCTATCTTTGTGCGCTTAATGACAGCAGCTGGCTACCCAGACATGGCTTGTGACCCTGCCTTGTCATCTAATGCAGGTCGTGTAGGACATGAAGTTAAAATTGACCAAGCCTTGTCCTCTTGGTGTGCAGAAAATGACTCAGTCAGCATTCTTGCTATTTTAGATGAAAACGCGGTGCCTGGTGGGCCCATATACAACGTAGAAGACATGGTCAATGATGAGCATTTTAAGGCCCGTGGGCTATTTGAAAGTGTAGAGATCAATGGTGAAGCATTAAAGATTCCGGCCATTTTGCCAAAATTATCAAACACCCCTGGTGCCACTCGCTGGGCTGGACCGGCGCTAGGCAGCCATACCCATGATGTCCTAGGAAGTCTATTAGGCTTATCTGGCGAAAAACTAACGCAACTTGCCCAAGAAGGCGTTATAAAAAAACCAAACTAATGCCAAAGCTTGAAGCCCTAACACCCACAACCACGCAGTAGCGTAAGCAACTTGTGGGTAAACCCCTAAGGCATTAGAGGGCCAAAGGTTAACCACGACACCCAAACCCCACTGACAAGCAAAAGCCACCACAAATACACATAAATTAAGGCTAGTATTAGTGCGCCCTACTAGATTTTTCGGCACCGATTGTGACAAATAGGCATACATAAGCACACCAGAGGTGCCAAAGAATCCACTCAAACCCCACCATAAATGATGCCATTGGCTCCATTCGTTAATGATCACCCATTGGCTGCACATGTACACCAACATGCCGGACACACTCACTATATGAGCACTGATACCATAGCGCTGAGCATAGGCAGCTAGCGCCCCCAACACCACAAAGCCTGCAGTCATTGCCACAGCCATAGTGAGAATAATTTGCGCCGTTTGAGACTCAGATAAAGCCAAATAATCACGCAGCCAATAGCCAGACCACAAGCCCACAAATGCACCAAAAACGCCTTGAGTAGCTACAGATAGGGGGGCAATTTGGTAGAAGCGTGGGTGCTTGATCACTTGCCACAAAGCCCCTAATTGCTGGCCTAAGCTTTCACCATTTGAACTCACCTTGTATTTGGGCACCAAACTATAGACCAATACACTGGCTATAATAGAAGCCACAGCTAAGCCTTGAAACAAAAGTCGCCAGTCTCCCCAAGTTAAAAACCACTGTACAGGCGTAGAGGCACAGACCACTCCCAGGCCTCCTGCCATTAGTTGTAGGCCGTTAACTAAGGGTAGTTTTTGTGATGGCAGCAGGTTAGCGTAGGCAGTGAACGCTGCCATTAGACAGGCAGATACGCCGATACCAATAAGCCCACGCCCTATTAATAGCCCCATAGCGGAGCTTGCAAAAGCAAATATCAATGCGCCTAGTGCTGCTATTAATAACAGCGCAGCACTGACCTTGCGGCTTTCATAGCGATCTAACAATATGCCTAAGGGCAACTGACACAAAGCAAAGGTTAACAAATAAGCACTACTAACCAAGCCCATTTGGTTAGCATTTAGACCAAATTCACGCACTAAATCTGGCGCAATCGCCACATTTACCACACGATATAAAAACGACAAAAAATAGCCAAAAGCAAAAGGTAAAAATAGCTTAAATAACATCATATGCCTTTAAAGATTGTTTGCATGATTAGAACTTCGCATTAAAACACTTCAATAAACCTACAAAAGTCACTAAAATCAGAGGCCTTTATATCATATTTAATCGATACCTATCAGGCCCATCCTGCATCTGGCCTCTATTAAAAGCTAGCTTCAAAAATAACTTAGATAGATTCAACAGCTCATGTTTTAATTTGTACAGGGTAGCTATTATGAAAAAAACCATATTAATTACAGGTGCTACTGACGGCATAGGCCTCAACACAGCAAAAGCTTTAGTATCTTTAGGCCATGCCGTATTGATACATGGACGAAGCCCAGAAAAGCTAGCCCAAGTAGAAAACACTCTTAATGCCATACCCGATGGCATTAAGGTAGTGCCTTATCTAGCCGATTTGTCAGATCTTTTAGAAGTGGCCCACTTTGCCAGCACTGTAAAAGCAAACCATACCAAACTAGATGTCCTCATCAACAACGCTGGTGTATTAAAAACCAATACCCCAATCAATAGAGATGGCATGGATGTGCGCTTTGTCGTAAATACTCTGGCACCCTATTTACTCACCCAAAAATTACTGCCTTTGCTAGACAGCATGGCACGTGTAATCAACCTATCCTCTGCAGCACAAGCGCCAGTGGATTTAGATGCGCTAACTGGCAAAAAACATGTCAGTGACGACTTGAATGCTTACGCACAAAGTAAACTAGCAATTACTATGTGGTCGTGTGGTGTGGCTCAAAAATTAAGCCTGCATGGCCCAATGATTGTGGCTGTTAATCCAGGCTCATTACTTGCGACAAAGATGGTTATAGAAGGTTTTGGCATAGCTGGAAAAGATGTCAATATTGGTTCTGACATCCTTATTCGCGCAAGCTTATCTGACGAGTTTAACAATACATCTGGTGAGTATTTTGATAATGATTCAGGCCAGTTTTCAGCACCACATATTGATGCACTTAACCCTAAAAAAAATGAAGACTTAATTCAATGCATAGAAGGCATCTTAAATAAAAGTAAGTCTTAGTCATATTTTTACAAAAAAATACCCTGACAATGCAGGGTATTTGTAGTCATCGCTTAGTGAGTGACACTAGCTATAATCTAGAACGGAATGTCATCGTCAAACCCATCATCAAAACCACCTGCTTGTTGCTGTGGTTGTTGTGCAGGCTGTTGCTGCTGGGCTGGTGGTTGTTGCTGATAAGACTGTTGCTGCTGCGGCCTGCCTTGAGGGGCTTGCTGATTATAGTTTTGCTGCTGGCCGCCACCTTGAGGTGCACCTTGACCACCTTGTTGGGCGTTTTGGCCACCTTGTGGACCGCCTGCTTGAGCGCTACCTTGACGGCTGTCTAGCATTTGCATTTGTGAGGCTACTATTTCAGTACTGTAACGCTTCACACCGTCTTGTTCCCACTGGCGAGTGCGTAAAGAGCCTTCTACGTATAGCTTTGAACCTTTACGAACGTATTCACTGGCAATTTCTGCCAAACGGTTAAAAAACACCACTCGGTGCCATTCTGTGCGTTCTTGAGGTTGGCCTGTTTGCTTGTCCTTCCAAGATTCTGATGTGGCTATGCTTAAATTTGTGACTGCACCGCCGCTGGGCATGTACTTTGTCTCTGGGTCGCCGCCCACATTGCCTACCAAAATTACTTTATTTATACCTTGTGCCATGATCTTCTCCTGATGTATGAGTGTTAAATTGCTGTATGTGTTAGCACACTAAATTAACCCAGCTAAGTGCAACCGGGGGGAAAATTATAGGCCTTAAGTGGGTATTATTCAAAGCCTAAAGTAGTTATTTTAAGAAGAGATTTGGGCCACTTCTTTAAATGCTGTTATAGGCGGCTAGTTGTGCCTATAATGGTCGGTTTGGCCCTTAGTGGATTGACCAATGGATACGATCATAGTACGCGGTGCACGCACACATAACTTAAAGAACATCGACATCGATATTCCGCGCGACAAGCTAGTTGTCATTACTGGTTTATCTGGCTCTGGCAAATCATCTCTAGCCTTTGACACACTCTATGCCGAAGGCCAAAGACGTTATGTAGAATCCTTATCAACATACGCTAGGCAATTTCTTTCGATTATGGAAAAGCCTGACATTGACCATATCGAAGGCCTGTCACCTGCGATTTCTATCGAGCAAAAATCCACCTCACATAACCCCCGCTCTACTGTAGGTACCATCACCGAAATTTACGACTACTTGAGGTTGTTATTTGCCCGCGCAGGAGAGCCTCGTTGTCCCGATCATGGCTTGCCATTAGCTGCTCAAACTGTGAGCCAAATGGTAGACCAAGTATTAGCTCAAGAAGCTGATAAACGTTTAATGCTTTTAGCCCCTGTAGTTCAAAATAGAAAAGGTGAGCACTTACACACCCTGGATGAGCTTAGGAGTCAGGGCTATATACGTGCGCGCATTGACGGCACCTTATGTGATTTAGATGACACTCCAGATTTAGAGAAGAATAAAAAGCACACTATAGAAGTGGTTGTAGACCGCTTTAAAGTAAAAGAAGGTTTACAGCTTCGCTTAGCTGAGTCCTTTGAGACTGCGCTAAACCTTACTGACGGCATCGCTAAAGTAGCATCAATGGATGATCCGTCAGAGCCAGAAATGATCTTTTCATCGCGCTTTGCTTGCCCCACTTGTGGCCACTCTATTGCGGAGCTAGAGCCACGTTTATTCAGCTTCAATAGCCCCTCAGGTGCATGCCAGTCTTGTGATGGTTTAGGTATCCGTCAGTTTTTTGATGCTGGGAAAGTAGTACAGCAACCTGCTAATAGCTTATCTGAAGGGGCCGTTAGGGGCTGGGATCGTCGCTCTATTTATTATTATGGCCTTCTTAGCGCTATGGCAAAGCATTACGGTTTTAGCATGGAAACCGCTTGGGAAAAGCTTAGTGATGAGGTTCAAAAGCTGATTCTTTACGGCACTGGAAAGGTGCCTGTTGAATTTAATTATATTAATGATCGTGGCGACAAAATCACTCGCAATCACCCCTTTGAAGGGATCATTAATAACATGCAAAGACGCTATCGTGAGACTGAGTCAAACATGGTGCGCGAAGACCTAGGTAAGTACCTTAATATGCAGCCTTGTCCTAGCTGTAAAGGCAGCCGTTTGCGCACAGAAGCAAGGCATGTGTTTATTGATGAGCTCAATTTACCGCAAATCACCAGTAAAGCTGTGGGTGCTTGTTCTGAATACTTTGCCAATTTAGAGTTATCTGGTAAACAAGGGCAGATCGCTGACAAAATACTCAAAGAAATACGCCTACGATTAGATTTTTTAGTGAACGTAGGCCTAGAGTATCTCACCTTAGATCGTAACGCTGATACATTATCTGGTGGAGAAGCCCAACGCATTCGTCTTGCAAGCCAGATAGGTGCTGGCCTTGTGGGTGTTATGTACATTCTTGATGAGCCCTCTATTGGCCTGCATCAACGAGATAATGAGCGTCTACTTAAAACATTGATACATCTGCGTGACCTTGGCAACACAGTAATTGTGGTCGAACACGACGAAGAAGCCGTGCGCTTGGCAGATCATGTCATAGACATTGGCCCTGGTGCTGGCGTTCATGGTGGACGTGTAGTGGCTCAAGGCACACCAGAAGAGGTCATGGCTAATCCTGATTCCCTTACTGGACAATACTTAAGTGGTGTTAAGTGCATTCCCCTGCCAGCAAAACGCAACAAGCCTACTAAAGGCCAGTGGCTAAAGCTACTTGGCGCTACAGGTAACAACTTACAAAACGTAGACCTAAGCATTCCATTAGGTTTAATGACTTGTGTGACTGGTGTTTCTGGCTCAGGCAAATCAACTTTAATCAATGCAACACTGTACCCTTTAGCTGCCACTTTGCTAAACAAGGCGACTACTTTAGTTGCGGCACCCCATAAGGAAGTTATCGGTTTAAATTTGATGGACAAAGTGGTAGATATCGACCAGAGCCCCATTGGACGCACACCTCGCTCTAATCCTGCCACGTATACCGGCATCTTTACACCCATTAGAGAATTGTTTGCAGGCACCCAAGAAGCTCGTTCTCGCGGTTACAAGCCTGGACGCTTTAGTTTTAATGTTAAGGGTGGGCGCTGCGAAGCTTGTCAGGGTGATGGCGTCATCAAAGTAGAAATGCACTTTTTACCTGACGTATATGTGCCTTGTGATGTGTGTAAGGGCAAACGTTATAACCGTGAAACCCTAGAAGTTCAGTATAAAGGTAAAAATATTACCGAAGTGTTAGACATGACTGTAGAAGCTGCAGTCGAGTTTTTTACCGCTGTGCCTATGATTCACCGCCGTTTAAAAACCCTAATGGACGTGGGTTTAAGCTACATTTGTTTGGGCCAAAACGCGACTACCTTATCAGGTGGTGAAGCCCAAAGGGTGAAGTTATCAAGGGAATTATCTAAGCGTGATACTGGCCAAACCTTATACATACTTGACGAACCCACTACCGGCCTGCACTTTGCTGACATTCAGCAACTATTGGTTGTACTTCATCGCCTAAGAGACCACGGCAATACTATTGTTGTGATAGAGCATAACTTGGATGTAATCAAAACAGCTGACTGGGTGATAGACCTAGGCCCAGAGGGCGGTAATAAGGGAGGGCAGATCATTGCAACAGGCACGCCAGAGGAAGTGGCGGCTAATACTGTGTCCCACACAGGGCGTTTCTTGGCACCTTTGCTGGTGCGTTAGATGCACTAAGACAAAAGGGCAAGCAACCGTGGTTGTAGGTTGAACACGAAGCTTACCTATGTCTTTTTTGATATCAAATCTAAGATAAAAAAAACCCAGCTCAAGGCTGGGTTTTTTTACTACTGTAGAAAGTTACTCGTCGCTAGTTACAGGACGATCAACTAATTCTACATAGGCCATAGGGGCGTTGTCACCAGGGCGAAATCCACACTTCATAATGCGGATATAACCACCAGGACGAGCCTCATAACGAGGGCCTAGTTCATTAAACAGCTTGCCAACTGCTTCTTTGCTACGAGTGCGAGCAAAGGCCAAACGGCGATTAGCAACGCTATCTTCCTTAGCTAGGGTGATCAGTGGCTCAGCCACACGACGCAGTTCCTTCGCTTTAGGTAGGGTCGTTTTGATCAACTCGTGCTCAAACAAAGATACAGACATGTTTTTAAACATGGCCTTACGATGAGAGCTGGTACGATTTAGATGACGACCACTTTTACGATGACGCATTTGTTAGTTCCTTATCAAACTAAGTTTGAATTTTTGCCGGTTAAGACGTTATGCCTGAATGCCTTTCAACATAGCCGGTGGCCAGTTTTCTAGACGCATTCCAAGCGACAAGCCACGAGAGGCTAGTACATCTTTAATTTCGGTCAGTGACTTCTTACCGAGGTTCGGAGTTTTAAGCAGCTCAACTTCGGTGCGCTGAATCAGATCACCAATGAAGTTTAAGTTTTCTGCTTTAAGACAGTTAGCCGAACGTACGGTTAGCTCTAGGTCGTCTACTGGACGTAGAAGAATCGGATCAATTTCCGGCTCATCAACCTTAGCTTCTGGTTCGTTGTCGTTTTCCAGGGCCACAAACACTGCCATCTGACGTTGCAGAATGGTAGCAGCGCTACGGATTGCTTCTTCAGGATCTATAGTACCGTTGGTTTCTAGATCAATCACTAGCTTATCCAAGTTAGTACGCTGCTCTACACGAGCACTTTCAACCGCGTATGCAACTCGCAATACGGGGCTAAAAGAAGCGTCTAGTTGTAGCTTGCCAATGGCGTGAGTTTCTTCTTCGCCAAAGTCGCGTGTGTCGGCTGGCTCATAGCCAGTGCCGGCACGCACAGCAAGCTGCATTACTAGCTTGGTTGCAGTGTTTAAATGGGCAATCACATGGTCTGGGTTAGCCACTTCAATATCGTGGCTCAGTGCGATGTCGGCTGCAGTTACAGTACCAGGGCCCTGTTTAGTCAGGGTTAGGACTGCTTCTTCACCGGCGTGCATAGTTAGTGCAACGCCTTTAAGGTTAAGCAAGATTTCGATAACGTCTTCTTGCACTCCCTCAATGGAGCTGTACTCATGCTCAACACCGTCGATTTCTACGTCAACGATTGCCGCGCCTGCCATTGAAGACAAAAGAATGCGACGCAAAGCGTTACCTAGAGTGTGACCAAAGCCACGCTCTAATGGCTCAAGAATAATCTTAGAGCGTGTATCACTTACACGTTGCACTACGATGTTACGCGGTGTCAAAATATCGTTGGTTGAAGTCATGGACTCACCTTTCACTGGGGCGATTAATTATAGAGATTACTTAGAGTAAAGTTCTACAATCAATTGCTCATTAATTTCGGCTGGCAGTTCGCTACGCTCTGGAGTACTTTTGAAAGTACCTTCAAGTTTAGTAGTGTCTACATCACACCACTCTACTGCGGCACGCTGGGCGGCCAACTCTAGAGCACTTTTGATGCGTAACTGCGCTTTTGCCTTTTCACGGATAGAGATTACGTCACCTTCAGCTACTTTGTAGCTTGGGATGTTTACAGTCTGACCGTTAACCAAAATGCTCTTATGAGAAACAATTTGACGTGCTTCAGCACGAGTAGAGCCAAAGCCCATACGGTAAACAACGTTATCTAAACGCGTCTCTAGTAAGCTCAACAAGTTAACACCTGTTGCGCCTTTAAGACGGTCCGCTTCTTTGTAGTAGTTACGGAATTGACGTTCAAGAACACCGTACATACGACGAACTTTTTGCTTTTCACGTAACTGCGTGCCGAACTCAGACAGACGACTACGGCGTGCGCCGTGTACACCTGGAATGGTATCAGCTTTACATTTTGAATCTAATGCTCGCACACCGCTCTTAAGGAACAAATCTGTTCCTTCACGTCGAGACAGCTTGCAAACGGGTCCAATATATCTTGCCATTTGATCCTACCCCTTTATACGCGACGCTTTTTAGGCGGGCGACAACCATTATGTGGAATTGGAGTCACGTCTGTAATGTTAGCAACCTTAAGGCCGCAACCGTTTAAAGCACGAACCGCAGACTCACGTCCTGGTCCTGGGCCTTTAACAAATACATCAATGTTCTTCAATCCAAATTCCATTGCTGCTTTACCAGCACGTTCTGCAGCCACCTGGGCGGCAAAAGGCGTGCTTTTTCGAGAGCCACGGAAACCAGAACCACCAGCTGTTGCCCAGCTTAGTGTATTGCCCTGGCGATCGGTTAAAGTAACGATCGTGTTGTTAAAAGAAGCGTGAATGTGCGCTAGCCCATCCGCTACCTGCTTTTTAACTTTTTTACGTGTACGAGTACCTGGCTTAGCCATGTTGATATCCTGTACTTAGCTTATTTGCGAATTGGTTTAGTCGGGCCTTTACGGGTCCGCGCGTTAGTCTTGGTACGTTGTCCACGTAGCGGTAAGCTACGACGATGACGTAATCCACGATAACAACCTAAGTCCATTAGTCGCTTAATGTTCATTGAGATTTCGCGGCGTAAATCGCCTTCGACGTTCATTGCAGCAATGACGTTACGAATCTCATCTAATTTCTCTTCGCCCAAATCACGAACCTTAATACTTTCCTCAATTTTGAGGTCAGCGCAGATTTTTTGAGCAGTAGGTCGGCCAATACCAAAAACATAAGTCAACGAGATAACCGTGTGCTTATTGTCTGGAATATTGACACCAGCTATACGAGCCATTCAATTTACTCCGTTCGAGACACTCAATAAGTGTTTCGTTTTTTATTCTCTTCGTCACAGAAGGCGGCGAATTATACATCCCCCGCCATCCCGCGTCAATCTAGCTTAGCCTTGGCGTTGCTTATGACGTGGTTCAACTTTGCAGATCACTCGAACTACACCGCTGCGACGTACGATTTTACAGTTTCGGCACATTTTCTTAACAGATGCACGTACTTTCATTTCGAACTCCTAAATTCTTGGGGCTAACAAAAGTCTTAACCTAAAAGACCGCCATTACCCTTTAAATTCGATTTCTTCATCAGGGAACTATACTGGTTTGACATCAAGTGAGATTGTACTTGAGACATGAAATCCATGACTACAACTACAACGATCAGTAATGATGTACCACCAAAGTAAAAGGGCACATTCCATGCAATTACTAAAAACTGCGGCATTAGCGAAACCGCGGTAATGTAAAGCGCACCAAATAACGTTAAACGACCTAAAACAGTATCGATATAACGCGCCGATTGTTCACCTGGGCGAATGCCTGGGATAAATGCCCCAGACTTCTTCAAGTTATCCGCCACGTCTTTAGGGTTAAAGACCAATGCGGTATAAAAGAAGCAAAAGAACACAATACTTATTGCAAACAGAAGTATGTATAGGGGCTGACCTGGCGCTAGCGCCAAAGATACATCCTGCACCCATTCCATATTATCTGCTTGACCAAACCACTGACCGATTGAAGCCGGTAGTAATAAGATGGCCGATGCAAAAATTGGCGGAATAACCCCCGCCATATTCACCTTCAAAGGCAAATGACTGGACTGTGCGGCGAATACCTTATTACCTTGCTGACGCTTGGCATAATTAATGGTGATTCGACGCTGACCTCGCTCCATAAACACAATAAATGCGATGGTGGCTAGGGCCAGTACAGCAATTGCTAACAGGGCGATAATATTCAAGTCACCCTGACGGGCAGACTCAAATGATTGTCCTACCGCGCCAGGAAGACCTGAAACGATACCTGCAAAGATGAGTATTGAGATGCCATTGCCAATACCCTTTTCTGTCACTTGTTCTCCAAGCCACATTAAGAACACTGCACCTGACACCAAGGTTACGACTGCAACGAAATAAAAGCTGAGGTCCGCATTAAAGGCAATTCCTTGCCCTGCAAGACCGACCGCCATAGCTAAAGACTGTACTGTCGCTAAAATAACAGTACCGTAGCGGGTGTATTGACTTATTTTCCGTCGACCAGCTTCACCTTCCTTCTTCAGCTGCTCCAACTGTGGACTTACCACAGTCATAAGCTGCATGATTATCGAAGCCGATATGTAAGGCATAATGCCCAAGGCCAAGATACTCATGCGCTCCAATGCGCCACCTGAGAACATGTTAAACATGCTCAAGATGGTGCCTTGATTCTGCTCAAACATAGCGGCAAGGCGGTCAGGATTAATTCCAGGAACTGGAATGTGTGCCCCAATACGATACACCAATATGGCGATCAGAACGAAGCGCAAGCGAGACCATAGCTCACTTAACCCACCTTGATTGCCAGTTGGCGACTTACCTTGCTTTGCCATAACTATGCCTCGATTTTACCGCCAGCAGCCACAATAGCAGCTGCTGCGCCCTTAGTTACACGCAAACCTTTGACAGTAACTGCCCGGGTTAGCTCGCCACTAAGGATGATTTTGGCGTCTTTCATGCGATCATTGATCACGTCAGCAGCTTGAAGCGCTGCTAAGTCGATCACATCAACATTCATACTTGCCAATTCACTTAACCGCACTTCAGCTACAAAAGCAGCCTTGCGTGAGGTAAAACCAAACTTCGGTAGACGCCTTTGTAGAGGCATCTGGCCGCCTTCAAATCCTGGCTTAACACTGCCGCCAGAACGAGACTTTTGACCTTTATGGCCGCGGCCACACGTCTTGCCCAAACCTGATCCGATACCACGACCTACGCGCTTTGGCGCGTGAGTAGATCCATCGGCTGGGGATAGAGTATTTAAACGCATATCAATTCCCTTATTCGCCTTCAACGCGAACCATGTAGTTGACCTTATTGATCATGCCACGTACAGAAGGAGTGTCTTCCACTTCAACTGTATGCCACATGCGCTTGAGGCCGAGACCTTTGACGCAATCACGGTGACGTGGCAATTTGCCATGCACGCTGCGTACAAGGGTGACCTTGATCATAGACTTTGTTGTTGCCATGACTAATTACCCCAAAATTTCTTCGACAGTTTTACCACGCTTAGCTGCAATCTCTTCTGGAGAATTCATGGCTTTAAGGCCATTGAATGTTGCACGCACTACGTTTACCGGATTGGTAGAACCGTAGCACTTAGCTAATACGTTATGGACACCAGCCATCTCAAATACAGCACGCATTGCGCCACCAGCGATAACGCCAGTACCATCAGATGCAGGCTGCATGTATACCTTAGAGGCACCATGGCGAGCTTTGATTGCGTATTGAAGGGTAGTACCATCCAATTCCACTGTGATCATGTTGCGACGTGCAGCTTCCATAGCTTTTTGGATTGCAGCAGGCACTTCACGAGCCTTACCACGTCCAAAACCTACACGGCCTGCGCCGTCACCTACCACTGTTAAAGCGGTAAAGCTAAAGATACGACCACCTTTAACCACTTTAGATACACGGTTAACCTGTACCAAGCTTTCTTGCAGGTCGCCGTCTTTCTGTTCAATGTTAGCCATTGTCATATTTCCTTAGAACTGCAAGCCAGCTTCACGCGCGGCATCAGCCAACGCCTTCACTCGGCCGTGGTATTTAAATCCAGAACGGTCAAATGCAACCGTCAGAACACCTGCTTCTTTAGCGCGAGTTGCGATCAAAGTGCCTACTTGTGCAGCCGCATCAGCGTTGCTAGTAGCGCCAGAGCGCAAGCTTGAGTCTAGTGTAGAAGCTTGAGCTAATACCTTAGAACCGTCGCCAGAAATAACTTGTGCGTAAATGTGCTGCGGTGTGCGGTTAACACACAAGCGAGTCACACCTAAGTCACGCATCTTATAACGTGCGCGTGCAGCGCGACGTAATCGTGCAATTTTCTTTTCCATCAGTATCCTACCTTACTTCTTCTTAGCTTCTTTACGACGCACATGCTCGTCTGCATAACGTACACCCTTACCTTTATAAGGCTCTGGCGGACGGAAGGCGCGAATTTCGGCGGCCGCTTGGCCAACACGTTGCTTGTCGACACCGGAAACTACGACTGTAGTTTGGTTAGGGCACTCAGCAGATATGCCTTCAGGTAACTGGTAATCTACAGGATGGGAAAAACCCAACGTTAGATTAAGTACAGAACCTTTAGCAGCAGCACGGTAACCAACACCTTGTAATAACAAAGTCTTAGTGAATCCGTTAGCTACACCGTTAACCATGTTGTTAACTAGGGCACGGGTGGTGCCTGACATGGCGATGGCTAGCTTACTGTTGTTGCGAGCACCGAAGGTGATTGCGCTGTCAGCTTGGTTTACTTCTACGTCTTGGTGAATGACCAAGTCTAAAGAACCTTTGCTGCCTTTAACGGTCAAATCGCGACCATTAATTGTAACTGTTACCCCTGTGGGCACAGCCACTGGGTTTTTTGCTACTCGTGACATGACAACTCCTTAGAATACAGTACAAATGACTTCACCACCGATACCAGCAGCACGGGCTGCGCGGTCGGTCATGACGCCATGAGAAGTTGTAACGATTGCAACACCTAAACCACCTTCAACAGTAGGAATAGAAGAAGCGCCTTTGTACACGCGTAGAGAAGGCTTAGAGATGCGTACAATCTTTTCGATTACAGGCTTGCCTTCGTAATATTTCAAAGTGATGGTCAACTCAGGCTTTTTGCTTTCAGCAACAGAGATGTCACCGATATAGCCTTCGCTTTGTAGGACCTGCGCTACTGACACCTTCAACTTTGAAGAAGGCATAGTGACTGATACTTTACCAGCCATGTGCGCATTACGGATGCGAGTGATCATATCCGCTAATGTGTCTTGCATACTCATGTTAGTGAGCTCCAAATTATAACTTAAGTGCCACATGCCCTAAGGCTTGCTTTACAAAAGCGTGATTAGACCTAAAGCCGGTATTGACTTTGGTTTCCAACCACCCGATTTTTAAAAACTGGCCACGAAGTCAAAAACTTCGCAGCCAACTTTTTTACCAAGAAGCCTTTTTAAGGCCTGGTACATCACCACGCATCGCAGCTTCACGAAGCTTGATACGTGATAGGCCGAACTTGCGGTAAACCGCATGTGGACGACCTGTGATCTGACAACGACGCATCTGACGCACTGGACTTGCGTTGCGAGGCAACTTTTGCAAAGCCATTTGTGCATCCCAACGATCTTCATCGCTAGTGTTCACGTCATTTAAAATTACTTTGATTGCATCGCGTTTAACGGCAAACTTAGCAACTGTTTTTGCACGTTTGTCTTCACGCGCCTTCATGGAAGATTTAGCCATGTTATCGCCCTACTTTTTGAACGGGAATTTAAGGGCTGTTAAAAGCGCCAAACCTTCCACGTTGTTGCGTGCTGTGGTTGTGATAGTAATATCCATACCGCGTAGCTTATCCACTTTATCGTATTCGATTTCAGGGAAAATGATCTGCTCGCGCACACCCATGCTGTAGTTACCACGACCGTCGAATGACTTAGGATTTAAGCCTCGGAAGTCACGGATACGAGGGATAGAAATATCTACCAACCGATCGAAAAATTCCCACATTTGCTGACCGCGCAAAGTAACTTTGCAACCTACTGGCCAACCTTCACGCACTTTAAAGCCTGCAATAGACTTACGCGCTAGGGTAACAACAACTTTCTGACCTGCGATAGCTTCTAAATCAGCTACTGCGTTGTCGATCATCTTTTTGTCGCCAATGCCTTCACCTACACCCATGTTTAGAGTGATCTTGGTGATCTTTGGAATTTCGTTAACGTTAGCTAGTTCAAGCTCTTTGTGGAGCTGAGCTGCTACTTCGTTCTTATATAATGCTTTTAGTCTTGACATAGTCCGAATCCCCTTATGCGCCGATCACTTCGCCGCTGGACTTGTAGATACGTACCTTACTGCCGTCTTCAAGAATCTTGAAGCCAACACGGTCGCCCTTGCCAGTCGCGGAATTGAAAATAGCAACATTAGAGGCAGCAATCGCTGCTTCCATATCTATGATGCCGCCAGGTTGGTTCGTCATTGGATTTGGCTTCTGGTTTTTCTTAACCATATTGATGCCAGTTACAATGAAGCGACCATCAAGAACTTTCGCGACGGTGCCGCGCTTGCCCTTGTCTCTGCCTGCGATAACGATAATCTCGTCATCACGCTTAATTTTAAGCATTTTGTTATCCTTTCCTACAACCTTCTCATACTAGAAAGAGCGCTAACGCGCTCTTTACTCTACCTATTGTGCAAATAGCTAGTTTAGACTCCAAAAAGGAGACTTAAAGTACTTCAGGTGCCAGGGAAATAATTTTCATAAATTTCTCGGTACGTAACTCGCGCGTTACTGGGCCGAAGATACGTGTGCCGATAGGGGCGTCAGATGCGTTTAATAACACAGCTGAGTTAACGTCAAAACGGATGATAGAACCATCCGGACGACGTACACCTTTACGGGTCCGTACTACAACAGCTTTAAGCACTTGGCCTTTTTTCACCTTACCGCGAGGAATTGCTTCCTTAACAGTAATTTTGATGACATCGCCGATGCCTGCGTAACGACGGTGAGAACCGCCGAGTACCTTGATGCACTGTACTCGCTTGGCGCCGCTATTATCAGCAACGTCTAGCATTGATTCTGTTTGAATCATTGTTTACTCCAAACTATAAGGGCCAATTTCATTCGCTTTCACCAGAAAACTCTAATTTAGGCGTCCGAAATTGGGGAACCCTAGAAGCGAGGCAGGTATTCTACACCTTTGCGACGCTTTCTTCAATTTTTACCAAAGACCAAGACTTAGTCTTTGAAATCGGGCGTGTTTCACCAATAGTTACCAGGTCACCGGTGTTGCACTCATTGTTTTCATCATGCGCATGAAGCTTAGTAGAACGCTTCACATACTTATGATAAATAGGGTGCTTAACGCGACGTTCAATCAGAACAGTAATGGATTTCTCCATCTTGTTGCTGATAACCCGGCCAGTGGCGAGACGAGACTGATCAGTAGCCGTCATATCAATTACCTGCCTTTTCGTTAAGAATAGTCTTTACGCGGGCGATATCGCGACGCGTTTGTCCCAACAAATGAGACTGACCAAGCTGACCTGAAGATTTTTGCATACGAAGGTTAAACTGTTCCTTTAACAGGTCCAGTAAAGACACTTTCAACTCATCAACAGATTTTTCACGCATTTCAACAGAATTCATTACATCACCGTCCGCTTAACAAAAGTGGTAGCGAGTGGCAATTTAGCTGCAGCAAGCGTAAACGCTTCGGTAGCCAACTGCTCTGAAACGCCTTCCATTTCAAACAAGACTTTGCCTGGCTGAATTTGGGCAACCCAATATTCAACGTTACCCTTACCCTTACCTTGACGAACTTCAAGAGGCTTTTGAGTAATCGGCTTGTCTGGGAAAACTCGGATCCAAATTTTACCACCACGTTTGATGTGGCGCGTCATAGTACGACGTGCCGCTTCAATTTGACGGGCGGTAATACGGCCACGGCCAGTAGCCTTAAGACCAAATTCACCAAAGCTTACTTTACTTCCGCGAAGTGCAAGACCGCGGTTACGGCCTTTATGCATTTTGCGGAATTTTGTGCGTTTAGGTTGCAACATTACAGTATCCCCTATTTAGCTTTTTTCGCAGCGTTGCTCTTAGCAGCGCGGACTTCGTCCAAACCACCTAGAATTTCGCCTTTAAAGATCCACACTTTAACGCCGATGATGCCATACGTAGTATGAGCCTCATAGGGTGCGTAGTCGATGTCTGCACGGAATGTGTGCAATGGTACGCGACCTTCACGATACCACTCAGAACGTGCTATTTCAGCACCACCAAGACGACCGCCTAGCTGAATCTTGATGCCTTCGGCACCCAGACGCATGGCGTTTTGTACAGCGCGCTTCATGGCACGACGGAACATAACCCGACGCTCCAGTTGGCCAGCTACACTTTGTGCAACGAGTTTCGCATCCAATTCTGGCTTACGAATTTCTTCGATGTTGATGTGCACAGGCACGCCCATCATCTTAGAACATTCATTACGTAGCTTTTCTACGTCTTCGCCTTTTTTACCGATAACGATACCAGGGCGAGCCGTGTGAATTGTAATACGTGCATTTTGTGCAGGACGCTCGATTTCGATGCGACTTACTGAAGCACGCTCTAAGCGTTTCTCCAAGAAGGCACGAACTTTCAAGTCCTGCAACAGGTTAGTCGCGTAAGCAGAGCGGTTCGCATACCAAGTAGAGGTATGGTCCTTCACAATACCAAGACGAATACCCGTAGGATGTATTTTCTGTCCCATGGTAGCTCCTATTTCTCAGCGACTTTTAAAGTGATATGACATGAACGCTTCAAAATTCTGTCCGCACGGCCTTTGGCGCGTGGACTGATGCGTTTCATAGTCGTACCTTCGTCAACAAACGCAGTAACTACTGCTAATTCATCAACGTCTAGACCATTGTTGTGTTCTGCATTAGCGATTGCTGAATCCAACACTTTCTTTACTAACTGAGCAGCCTTTTTTGGGCTGTAAGCTAGAATAGTAAGTGCTTCATCAACACGCTTTCCGCGAATTTGATCGACAACCAAACGCGCTTTTTGAGCAGATATTCTGGCACCCATGTGTTTTGCGGTGACTTCCATCATATTCTCCATTAACGCTTGGCTTTCTTGTCTGCTGCATGGCCCTTATAGGTCCTTGTAGCAGAAAATTCGCCTAGTTTATGCCCTACCATGTCTTCAGTTACGAAAACAGGTACGTGTTGGCGTCCGTTATGGACTGCAATCGTCAACCCTACAAAATTAGGGAAGATCGTCGAGCGACGAGACCAGGTTTTAATTGGTCGACGTTCGTTCATCTCAACTGCAGTCTCAACCTTTTTCAACAAATGAAGGTCGATAAATGGACCTTTCTTTAGTGAACGTGGCACAGCCGTATCCTCTTTCTAGTTATTTAGCGTTACGACGACGAACAATAAGTTTGTCGGTGCGTTTGTTGCTACGAGTTTTGTATCCCTTAGTAGGAGTACCCCATGGTGAAACAGGGTGACGACCACCAGAAGTACGACCTTCACCACCACCATGTGGGTGATCAACTGGGTTCATTGCCACACCGCGAACGGTAGGACGAACACCACGCCAGCGGGAGGCGCCAGCCTTACCCAATGACCGAAGGCTATGCTCGGAGTTGCTTACTTCACCTAGAGTGGCTTTACACTCAACGCGAATTTTACGCATTTCGCCGGAACGTAGACGTAATGTAGCGTAATCGCCTTCACGAGCCACTAGTTGCACAGAGGCACCAGCAGAACGAGCGATTTGCGCACCCTTACCTACTTTCATTTCAACGCAGTGCACTACGCTACCCATAGGGATGTTGCGTAGAGGCATGGTGTTACCACTCTTAATCGGTGCATCTGCACCAGAGATGATTTGATCACCAGCCTTCATGCCTTTAGAGGCAATTATGTACCGACGTTCACCGTCTGCATAAAGCACAAGTGCGATATTTGCAGTGCGGTTTGGATCGTATTCAATACGCTCTACAGTGGCTGGAATGCCATCTTTATTGCGCTTGAAATCGACCATACGATAATGCTGCTTATGACCACCACCGATATGACGGGTAGTGATACGGCCGTTATTATTACGACCGCCAGACTTTGACTTCTTCTCTAACAAAGGAGCGTATGGCTTGCCCTTGTGTAGATCAACGTGTACGACTTTAATGACGTGACGACGACCCGGAGAAGTAGGTTTACACTTAACTACTGACATGTGCTTCTCCTTACGCCTCAGCGATGAAATCGATGTCATGGCCTTCCGCTAAGCGTACATACGCCTTACGGATGTTGTCTTTGTGTCCAACGCCATAACGGGTACGTTTAGTCTTACCCTTAGCATTAAGCACGCGAACAGACGCCACTTTAACTTCGAACAACTGCTCAACAGCCTTTTTGATTTCTGGCTTAGTCGCATCCGCGGCAACGCGGAAAACAACCTGACCACCGTCGTCAGCGACGATTGTGGCTTTTTCAGAAATATGTGGGCCTAGCAGTACTTGATAAATGCGTTCTTGGTTCATCCTAGCAACTCCTCGATCTTCTTCAGAGCAGCAACGGTGATAATAACCTTCTCGCTTCCTACCAAGCTAACAGGGTTAATGCCAGCGGCATCAACAACGTCAATCTTAGGAATGTTACGAGCAGCTAAATATAGCCCCGTTTCTACAGCTTCAGTCACAATTAGCGCGTCGGTAGCATCAAACTCAGCAAGCTTAACAAGCATTGACTTAGTCTTAGCTTCAGCAAGCTCGAAAGTTTCAACAACAATCAAACGCTCTTGACGTACTAGCTCGGCTAAGATGCATTGCATCGCAGCACGGTACATCTTGCGATTCACTTTTTGTGAGTGATCTTGAGGGCGAGCTGCAAATGCACGACCACCACCAACCCAAATTGGGCTGCGGATAGTACCAGCACGCGCACGACCTGTTCCCTTCTGATTCCAGGGCTTACGACCGCCACCGCTCACTTCTGAACGGGTCTTCTGCTTGCGAGTACCTTGACGGCCGCCAGCTAGATATGCGTTTACTACTTGATGAACAAGCGCTTCATTAAAGTCACGACCAAAGGCTACTTCGGACACTTCAATTGAACCACCTGCGACAAGATTTAAATTCATGATATTCTCCTAAGCCTTACCGACGGATTTTGACGGTAGGTCTAACGATCACATCACCACCTGGTGCACCAGGAACAGCGCCCTTGATCAACAGCAAGTTATGCTCTGCGTCGACACGAACGATTTCTAGTGATTGGGTAGTAACTTGTTCAGAGCCCATATGACCCGCCATTTTCTTGCCTTTCCAGACACGACCGGGGGTTTGACACTGACCAATAGATCCGATAGAACGGTGGGAGAGTGAGTTGCCGTGGGTTGCATCTTGCATGGTGAAATTCCACCGCTTGATACCGCCCTGAAAGCCTTTACCCTTTGATTGGCCTGTTACGTCCACTTTCTGTCCAGCTTCAAAACGCTCAACAGTTAGCTTATCGCCAACAGAGACTTCTTCGCCATCAACATTGCGCAGTTCCCATAGACCACGACCAGCAGCAGAATTTGCCTTAGCAAAATGGCCTGCAGCGGCCTTAGTAACGCGTGAAGCGCGACGTTCGCCAACAGTAATCTGAATAGCTGCATAGCCGTCAGTATCTGCTGTCTTCACTTGCGTTACGCGGTTAGGATCAACCTCGATAACGGTGACTGGCACGGAATCACCTGCTTCGGTGAATACACGGGTCATGCCCGCCTTCCGTCCGACTAATCCAATAGTCATTGTATTACCTCAAATTGCCAGTTGTGCAAGGGGCTGCTTACCCACTACGGCTGACGATACACGTCAATT
>DKMQ01000037.1:0-4728 GCA_002470565.1 Oceanospirillaceae bacterium UBA7410
ATTCCCCTGAGGATCCTCAGGTAACTTATTGAAATGTCTATTAAAACCCACTGAATCCAACTGTGACGGTAGACATTTATGAGGACACAAATTCCCCCTAAGCACCCAGCGTACACCTACCTAAAAGGTGGTTACTATTACTTTTCACGTGCTATTCCTGCAGATTTAACAAGTTATTACAGTAAGCCTCGTGTAATTCAATCCTTACGTACTACCAATCGTAGACATGCTGTGCATTCGTCTAGGTTGTTATCTGTGCGTTTGGAAGACTATTGGCACGATCTAAGGTTGAGGAATACTGAGCCTCCTTGTGCTCACTTATTGACCAGAGAGCACCTGCAGGGCAGCTCAACAGTCATCACACTCATTCAAGCATTAGAACTCTATTTTAGCGTGAAAGGGGTTGGCAGGGCAGGCATGTTCTTCCGTACTGCAAGACGTAATATTGATTATGTAGTTGACTGCCTAGCTGATAGGCCGCTGGATATGTATAAGACCAGTGATGCCGCTCAATTGAGGCAATGGTTGCTAGAGAAGGGTTTGAGTATAAGTTCGGTACAGCGTACATTTGGCGTTGTGAGGGCGGTAACTAACTTTGCTATTGCCGAGCTTGGACTGGGTATCCAGAATAACTTTATTGGCATATATCTCCCAACAATCCACTTGGGTGAGAAGCGTAGGCCAATACCAACTGATAAGCTGATAAAGCTGCAGAAGCAGTGTCTAGTAATGGATGATGATATTCGCTGGTTAGTGGCATTGATAAGCGATATAGGTATGAGGCTCGCAGAAGCGTCAGGCTTGCTGATAGAAGATATTAACTTGCAGGCACCTACACCTTATATAAACCTTAGACCACACCCCCACAGACCGCTAAAAACAAATGCAAGTACACGACATATACCGCTAATAGGTGTGTCGTTATGGGCGGCTAAAAGGGTCTAATAGACTGTTAGCCGCTGAATACGTGAACTAAATAAGAGGCCAGCTGGACTTACGTCGGTTGGCCTTGTTTTCGGTGCTTGGTTCTGGTCTTTGAAATGGCCTAAGTTAAACGAGTGTATTAATCATGCTCTATTTGATTAGCGAATAAAGCTCATGAGCAAGTAGATGGCCAGCAGAACCGCAACCCACAGTACCATGCTGCCTGCCGGATGATCACGGGAGAGAAGGCTACTGGGCCCTTCATGCCTTTGCGCCAAATAGTTCAAACCCGAATCTAATTTGGCCAGAAAACTGCGGCGTATCACTCCATCGACTTTCCAAATAGCAGCCAACAAGCGACGTAATACTAAAGGAATAAACCGTCGATAGGTCCAATCAAAATCTAGGTGCGTTGACTTTAACTCGGGTGGGTACATGCCGCGTAAATTTAACCACACGAAAGCCAGTGCAGAGAAGAACAGCAGTTGCGTTTGCGCTAGCACATGGGTGGCATCATAAGGGTTGTAGCCTGTGTCATAGGGAAGCAACGAATACAATGCCGCAGGGTAAACGCCAATGCCAATACACAGCCCCGCCGCAATAAACATGGCAATCAACATGTTTGTTGGTGGATCACTGGCTCTCAGGCCTGAGTCGTGGGCGAAGAAAGCAAAGTAAGGGATCTTGATGCCCGCATGGTGAAATACACCCGCAGAGGCAAATAATAGCATTAGCCATACCCAATCATGTCCGTTTTCCAGTGCCGCCGCCATCACCATGGACTTGCTCACGAAACCGCTAAACAGCGGGAAGGCAGAAATAGACGCCGCACCAATAATACACAGTACCGTAGTTTTCGGCATGGTCTTATAGAGCCCCCCTAAATCAGAACCGTTTATACGTCCTGTCATGTGGAGCACAGCCCCCATACTCATAAAGAGTAGCCCTTTAAAAATAACATCATTAAAGGCATGGGCCACGGCACCATTGATTGCCAGCGCTGTGCCGATGCCTATGCCGCATACCATAAACCCCACCTGATTAATTAGGCTGTAGGCGAGTACACGGCGCAGGTCATTTTCAACAACCGCCCAAAATATAGGAAAGCAGGTCATGGCAGCGCCAATGTAAACGAGCAATTCAGTGCCAGGATAGCCTCGTGCTAAGGCATAAACTGCCACCTTAGTAGTGAAGGCACTTAAAAAAACAGTGCCCGTAGGCGTGGCTTCGGGGTACGCATCAGTCAGCCAATTGTGCAGCAATGGAAAGGCACACTTAATGCCAATGGCAAAAAAGATAAGCCAACCATACACACCGTCCAAACCAATGTATTGAAAGTCTAAGGTGCCTTTTTCGGTAGCGTAAAACAACACGCCGACCAGCAGTAAAACACCTGAAAAGATTTGAATAATAAGGTACCGCAAACCCACCACGTAAGCCCGACGTGTCTTTCTGGCCCAAATAAGAAACACAGAAGTGAGCGCTAACAGTTCCCAAAAAACGAATAAAGTTAATAAATCCCCAGCAAAAACGGCGCCCAAAGCACTGCCTGCGTACATCATCCCTGCAACTTGCTGCACTGTATCCTTTACATGCAAGGAGTAGGTGATGGAAATTACAGCGGCAATATGAAACACGTAGGCAAACATCAAGCTCAGCTTGTCAATCTTGTATGGCTCAAGCTGATAGTCCATAAAAGCAAACTGCAGATGCACACCTTCAGGCATCATCCATAGGTTAGCCGCACTAAAAAGTGGGATAGCTAACATGATAAAGCCACGTATACGGCCCCTTGTCAGCGCTGCAAACAGTGCGCCAATAAAGAAGAGAACAAATGGAGGTAAATCAGTCATCCACATTAGCGGCTCCAGTGTCACTGGTATTTTTTTCGTCTAAGTCGGTGTTCCACTCGTCATCATAGTAATCTTCTGATCTCATTAGAAAAGTACGCATCCAGGTGGCAACAATGACTAACACAACACAGCCCGCAAAACCGTATATGGCATGGAAGCCCCACAGGTTTTCCCAGCTATGATAGACGTGCCGGTGAATGACAAAATCCAAAGCAAACAAAAGCGCACAGCTTGCATAAAGAAAGTGCATAACCCGCTTAACGTTTTTAGGGTCGTCAAAAATATGTTTTGGTTTATTGTCCATGAGCAATACTCGATGTTTGTAGAATGGACGAAGCAAGTTCATACAAAGGCTGTGGGTAGATAAATAGGGCGATGCAACCCACGGTTGTGATACCGATAGCGATTAGGCAAGGTAGGGGAGCTTCTTTGATACCTACCGCCGCATTGGAGGTTGGGTCTTTGAACAAAAAAGCCCGCATGGATATGGGTAGTAGGTAGGCAATGTTGAGTAAAGAACTAATCAGTAAGATCACTAGAATAATCCATTGCTGGGTATCCATGGTGCCCATTAATAAATACCACTTACTCCATGTACCACCCGCTGGAGGAATACCAATAATACCTAGGCTGGCAATAAAAAAAGCGGTCATGGTGATAGGCATGCGCCTGCCCAAGCCATCTAATTGACTCACTTTGGATTTATGCACTGCCACCAAAATAGCCCCAGCACAGAAAAACAGCGTGATTTTTCCAAACGCGTGCATGGCAATGTGCATCGATCCACCAACCACCCCCATGGAGGAGGCGACTAATGCACCAATGGTAATATAGCCCAATTGGCCTACAGTTGAGTAGGCTAGTCTAGCTTTTAAATTATCTTGGCGCATGGCAATAACAGACGCCAACAAGACCGTTGCACCCGCAAGATATAACAGTGACTGGGTGGTAGGGAGCACGCTTAATAGATCAATACCAAAAATCAACACACAGACTTTCATGACAGTGAAAACACCGGCCTTAACCACAGCGACGGCATGTAACAAAGCACTCACCGGAGTTGGTGCTACCATGGCGGCGGGCAGCCATCGATGGAAGGGCATAATGGCCGCCTTACCGATACCGAAAATAAACAGTACCAAAATGAACCCTAGCACAGCCGTGTTTGCGCCTGCTGGGAACACACCACCTTGGGTGAAATCTAGGGTACCAGCAATAACCCATGTACCCAGTATAGCGAATAAAAAGAAGCCTATTGAGGTGGTGAGCAGAATACCAAGATATACCCGTCCACCTTTCTTAGCAGCCTCTGTGCCTGCGTGGGTGACAAGAGGATAGGTAGATAGGGTTAGTATTTCATAAAAGATAAATAGGGTGAATAAATTATCTGCAAACGCCACGCCCATCACACTACCAATGGCAATGGCAAAGCAGCAATAAAAGCGGGTTTGATGGTCTTCGTTATGGCCACGCATATAGCCAATGGCGTAAACAATGGTAACGAACCAGAGAAAACTGGCGATTAAGGAAAAGATCATGCCCAGTGGCTCAACGCTAAAGCTCAAACTTAGACCGGGCAATATTTGTAGCCAATTGACGTCGATTGTTGCGCCACCTTGCAAGCCAAGGTAAATAGACACCACTGCATAAAAGACTAACACGCTAGTGCCAATGCTAACTGCTTCCCTTAAGTTTTGATGGCGTCTTAAAGCCACAATGCCCAGGGTTGCAAAGATCGGTAAAAGGATACATAACTGCAGCAAGGTTGCTAATGATAGATTCATGGGACAACCCCAAATAAGCTCTGCGCTGCAGCAGTGGCAATGTCCACACTGATGCGCGTATCGATACCAAAGTAGACATTGGCACTGACGAGAATCCAAACGGGTATGAGGAAGGTCATGGGAGCTTCTTGCACCAGCTCCTTACCGACCACTGGTGCTTTAAAATA
>DKMQ01000037.1:4897-8422 GCA_002470565.1 Oceanospirillaceae bacterium UBA7410
GCCATGGTTAATGGCATTTGGCGCCCTAACCCCTGAAAGTCTCTAAGCTGGGTGCTGCCAACGCGGTAAAGCACAGCGCCTAAAGCCAGAAATAACGCTCCCTTCATAAGTGCATGATTGAACACATGCAACAGCATGGCGCTTAAGCCAGCGTTGGTGGACATGCTGAAACCAACAATCATGTAACCAATCTGAGCCACACTGGAATAGGCAAACACATGTTTTATGTTGTCTTGATAAATGGCCACGGTAGAGGCCACGAATATACCCAATAAACCCAATCCTAAGAACAATGTCTCCATTGGCAGGGTGGTAAAGGAAAACGACACCCCAAAAATTGAAAAGGTAAAGCGAATCAGCAAATATGCGGCTACCTTGGTCGAGGTTGCAGCAAAAAATGCAGTGACGATTGATGGTGCATGTGCGTAGGCATTGGGCAGCCATAAATGCAGAGGAAATAGAGCTAACTTTAGGCACACACCCACAATAAAAAAGACATAGGCTGTGGTAACCGTGCGCGTCTCTGCAACTTCAGGTAAGCGAGTGGCAAGGTCAGCCATATTTAGGGTGCCGGTCATTTGATACATGAGACCGATACCGATAAGAATAAAAGTAGCACCTATGGTGCCCATAATCAGATACTGAAAAGATGCCCAAAGGGCGCGCCTGTCTCTACCTAATGCAATTAAGGAATACGCAGAAAGAGAAGATATTTCTAAGAACACAAACACATTAAACGCATCGCCAGTGGTAACGATACCCAGCATACCCGTTAGGGATAATAGGTAGAGGATATAGAATAGGGTGTGCTTGTCTTGGGGTATTTCTTTTTCTATGCTGGTTTGCGCTGCCAGCAGCACCACGGTGCTGACGCCAGAAATAATAAGGGCAATAAAGGCGTTCAGCTTATCAATACGATATTCAATGCCCCACGGTGGGCTCCAACCGCCTAGTTCATAGCTAATGGTGCCCGTCTGCATGACTTGCTGCAGCAAAAGAATACTAATAATAAATGCTAAGGCACTGGCTAGAAGAGTAAACATCCAAACCAGTTGTGGCCTTCTTAAAATTAAGCAGGCAGGGGCCGCCATGAGCGGCACAATGACTTGTAATATGGGGAGGTGCGCTAACACGGCTTAGATTCCTTGTCTTGATTGTCCATAGCCTGATTGTCCATAGCTTGGATTTCATCTTCATCAATGGTGCCATAGGCTTCTTTAAGCCTAATGGTTAAGGCAAGCCCCAAAGCTGTAGTTGCTATACCGACCACAATTGCAGTGAGAATTAGCACGTGGGGCAGTGGGTTTGAGTAAAGTAGGATGCCTTCTTGCCATATAGGTGCAGTGCCTCCCTCAACCTTTCCCAGAGAGATGTAAAAAATAAATACCGACGTCTGAAAGATATTTAGTCCGACTATTTTTTTGATAAGGTGGCCATGGGCGATAATGATGTAAAAACCAATCATCATCAGAACGATCACAATCCAGTAGTTATAAAGGCCCAGTATCATGCTCATAAGGACTTACCTTTTTTAGCCTGTTGATATTCACTGCGTCCAGCAAAACTGAAGAAGATAATGATCATCACTGACGCAACCGTTACGCCCACTCCCAGCTCAATTAAGAGAATGCCTAGGTGCTGTCCAGCAATGGGATCGGCCGATAACACACCGTAATCCAGAAAGCTGCCACCATTTAACATAGACACCACACCCACACTGCCATAGATCAATACACCGATCGCGGATAAAAGCTGCACTAAGGGTTGCTTAATGACTCGGCGTGCTACGCTAAGTCCAAACAACATGGCATATAAGATAATGCCTGCAGCAAATATAACCCCTGCTTGGAAGCCACCACCAGGGCCAAAATCACCATGAAATTGCACATAAAATGCATACAGTAGAATAAATGGGATTAAGGTTTTTATGACCACTCGTAAAATCAGATGTTTCTCATGCATAGAATCATTAATAGCTTCAATGGCAGTATCATCCTCTGGCCGCCGCACGACCGACAATAGGGCTAACACCCCAATACCCGCTGTGAATATAACCGTGACCTCACCAAAGGTATCAAAGCCTCTATAACTTGCCAGTACCGATGTCACCATATTAGGCACACCAATTTCCTGCATGGAATCTAAAATATAACGAGGACCAACATGGTTCTGAACAGGGGCATCAACAGAGCCAAAATACGGCATATCAAAGGTGCCATAAATGAGTAGACCACCCGTCACCATGACCACAAACAAAGCCAGCATTGGCTTATGACTGGCCTCATGCTCTGTGCGGCCAGTTATGGCCACCGTGGTTAACATTAATAAGGTGGAAATACCTGCGCCCACAGAGGCTTCAGTAAACGCAACATCAACCGCGTCCAAAGTCACAAAAAAACTGGCAGAGACAAGTCCATAAATACCCGCCAGCATAACGACAGCAAACATATCTTTGATTTGGTTAATGGCAACGGCAATGCCCACTAGAAGCGTTAGTAAGACAATATCGATTAAGATTTCGATGGGTTATCTCCTACTTCAGTGGTCTGTCCAGCATGGTTTTTATCTCCAGCGACGACTGGTGTTAAACCATTTAGCAAGGCAGCTCGGCCTAGAGCATGACTTGCTGAAGGGCTAATAAATAGGGTCATTAAGAGGATGATGATGAGCTTTATAATCACCAACGTTTCAGGAATCTGCAGCATTAGGCCAATGAGGATCATAGCCGCAGCAAGGGTGTCCGATACTCCAGCGGCGTGCATGCGCGTATAAAAGTCAGGAAAGCGCAAAATGCCTACACCACCTGATAGACACAAAAAACTCCCCAATAACAGGCAAAAAGAACTGGCTAGATTAAGCAATGTATCCATTATAAATCTCTCTGTGCAGGCTCAACAACTTTGCCATTATGCTTGGCAGTAAAGGCCTCAAATAATCGCAACACACCGATCACACTAATAAAGTTTATAAGGGCATAAACCATCGCTATATCTAGGAATTCAGGCCGCCCCATCACAAACCCCAAAAGAGAAATCAGTAATACAGTTTTAGTGCCAAACATATTCACGGCTAGAATGCGGTCATAGAGACTAGGGCCCATCACGCCCCGGATGATGGCTAACACCATCACTACCAGAATGGCCAAAGTGGCTGCAATTATCATGACTTCTCCAATTGACTCACCCGTCGATCCATATCTCCAGACTCTAGGGCTTCGATATTTTCTCGAATGAGCGCGTGTACTGTTATTTCATCACCCACCAGCCCTAAACTGACAGTGCCTGGTGTTAAGGTAATTGAATTGGCATAGATCACTTTACCCACGTCTGTTGTTTGGCTCGCATTAACCTTGGTCATAGTGGGGGAAATGGTCTTATTACCAAGCCAGATATGCTTAACAACGGCCACATTGGCGACTATGATTTCCTTTGACAACCATAAGCCGTACTTTGTAAATGCTAGAGACAAGCCCATAGACTGCGACTCGTGGTCCACTACATCCATACGATGAGCAATAAAGATAAC
>DKMQ01000062.1:0-1553 GCA_002470565.1 Oceanospirillaceae bacterium UBA7410
TTTGTTGGCCCCATGAAAATCAGCGCTCAAAAAAGCTTGGATAATGCATGGCAAGATAAAGTGTCAGTGCCGCTGGCTACTTACGAAATTCCTTTGTGGCATTCGGTAGGTCGTGGCGCTAGGCTGTCTACCTTGTGTGATGAAGGTATAAAAACTACATTGGTTGATGAGCGTATGACGCGCTCTATTTTGCTAGAAGCAAAAGATGCAAGCCAAGTGCTCAATGCATGGCGATCTATTGAAATGCGCCAAGGCGAAATGCAATTAATCGTGAGTGAGACCAGTCGTTTTGCCAAGCTTATTGATATGAATATGCAGATTGTGGCCAATTTATTGTATTTGCGCTTAGAGTTTAAGACAGGCGATGCATCGGGCCATAATATGGTCACTAAAGCAGCAGATCGCCTCATGCAGTGGGTTTTGGATGAATACCCAACGCTTTCTTATTCATCTATTTCAGGTAATTATTGTAGTGACAAAAAAGCCACCGCAGTAAATGGCATTTTAGGCCGTGGCAAGTATGTGGTAGCAGAGCTTAGCGTGCCCAGAGTTTTGTGTGAGCGCAAACTACTGACTACCCCTGAAAAAATAGTAGATCTTAATATTAAGAAAAACCTACTAGGCACGCTTATGGCAGGCGGCCTGCGCAGTGCAAATGCCCACTTTGCTAACATGCTACTAGGCTTTTATTTGGCCACAGGCCAAGATGCGGCCAATATTATAGAAGGCTCGCAAGGCATGGTGCATGCTGAAGTGAGAGAAGGGGATTTATACTTTTCATGCACCCTACCTAATATTATTGTAGGCACCATAGGCAATGGCAAAGGGTTAGATTTTGTGACTCAAAACTTGGCTAGGCTTGGGTGTTCTGAAGAGGCTGAGTCAGGTGCGAATGCGCGCCGTTTAGCGCAAATATGTGCTGCTACGGTGTTATGTGGAGAATTATCTTTACTGGCAGCGCAAACTAATCAGGGCGAGCTTATGCAAGCCCATTTAACGTTAGAGCGATAAATGAACGATCAAACAAATCGCCGCAAACGGCAACACATTGAAGTGATTGGTAGAGACGAAGGCGTGGAGCGTAACGGGCGGTTTTTTGATGCTATGTCGTTACAGCATCGTGCCATGCCAGAGATTAACTTAGCTGATGTCGACCCTAGCATAGAGATTATGGGTAAGCGTTTAAGCTTTCCTTTACTTATTTCTTCCATGACTGGTGGTGATGATGTGTTGGTAGAGAAAGTGAACCAACGTTTGGCCCAAGCTGCTCAAATTACTGGAGTAGCTATGGGTGTAGGCTCACAAAGGGTAATGCTAGAGGACAAAAAGGCTGCGGCGAGTTTTGATTTACGCAAATATGCTCCTGATGCATTATTGTTTGCTAATATAGGTGCCATTCAGTTAAATAATGGTATGGGGCCGGATCAGTTGCAAAAAGCGATTGATGTATTGGCCGCAGATGCTATTTTTTTACATCTTAATCCACTACAAGAAGCGGTGCAGCCAGAAGGGGATACTAATTTTGCTAATTTGGCACAAGCTATAGGCCATGC
>DKMQ01000062.1:1697-4091 GCA_002470565.1 Oceanospirillaceae bacterium UBA7410
GGCAAGACACGCATACTTTAGGTTTTACTCTACAAGACTGGGGTATTCCTACACCACTGGCCATGAAAAATGCACGTCCATACATGCAAGATGCACATTTCATTGCCAGTGGCGGGATGCGCAATGGGCTAGACTTGATAAAGAGTGTTATCATGGGCGCTAAGTTAGGTGGCGTAGCTAAACCGCTTTTAGGGCCGGCCATGGAATCTACTGATGCAGTTGTGGATGCTATTGAAGCCTTGAAAAAAGAGTTTGTTACTGCCATGTTTTTATTGTCTGCAAGCTGTGTAGACGATCTGTATTTAAACGATACATTAGTGCTTAGTGAAGGTTAGTTGAGACATCTGCACTTTGTTCAGTTTTAGTAGGGAAGATAGAGAAGTTATATGCCCGTTGGTATTGATGATATAAGTTTTTATACGACTAACTTTAGCCTAGATTTGCAAGAGTTAGCCGCTAATAATGGCTCTGATGCAGCCAAATACACTGTTGGTATAGGCCAGGAGCGCATGAGTGTGCCTGGTGCTGATGAAGACGTCGTGACTATGGCAGCCAATGCTAGTGTGCCTTTACTTGAAGGGATGAAGGCACGGGGCGAAGACCCACAGGCGATCACCACTATTTTGTTTGCTACCGAAACCGGTATAGATCAATCTAAAGCTGCGGGTGTGTATTTACATTCTTTGTTAAAGCTGGGCCCTCGTTGTCGTGTGGTTGAGCTGAAGCAAGCCTGCTATAGCGCCACTGCTGCTTTATTACTTGCTACTGCATGGGTAGCTCGTAAACCCAAAGAAAAAGTGTTAGTCATCGCTTCTGACATTGCCCGATATGAACGTCAATCGCCCGGTGAGGCCACCCAAGGCTGTGGTGCAGTGGCGATGATAGTGAGCGCAAACCCAAGGCTTATAGAGCTAGACCCTGAAACAGGTATACACACAGAAGATGTGATGGACTTTTGGCGGCCTAATTATAGATCTACTGCGTTGGTGGACGGTAAGTACTCTACTAAGGTGTATTTGCGGTCTGTGCGAGCAGCTTGGCAAGATTTTCAACAACAAAGTGACTTAAATTTTGGTGATTTTGATTACTTTTGCTATCACTTACCGTTTAGTCGTATGGCACAAAAAGCGCATAATCATTTGGCTAATGGCAATGCCCATGAGCTGAGTGCGAAAGCTTTAGATCAGCAAATTAGTGCCAGTCTTATATATAACCGTATTACTGGTAATAGCTATACTGCTGCGATGTATATTGGTTTAGTGTCTTTGTTAGATAATACGTCAGCCGATTTATCGGGTAAGCGCATTGGCTTTTTTAGCTACGGCTCTGGAAGTGTGGGTGAATTTTTCACAGGCACGTTGGTTGAAGGTTATCAAAACATGTTGCACCAACAAGCCCACCAAGCCATGCTTGATGCAAGAGCGCCATTAAACTATGCAGACTATCAAAAAATGTATGCCTTTGAAGTGCCCACAGATGGAGGTGATCATGAATTTGAGCAGCAAACTAACGGCAAGTTTCGCTTGACGGGAATTAGCCAACACAAGCGCCTTTATCAGGTGCGATGATCGATTTTGATACCACCGATGTAAGCCCTACTGCAGGGCCTTTTTGCACTCGCGCAAAGGTGCCAGGCAAAGTGATTATCAGTGGTGAACATGCTGTTGTTTACGGCGCACAAGCCATTGCTTGTGCCATCCAAAAATATGCCTTTGCTAAAGTTAGCAGTAATAATTTTTTGGGTGTACACCTTATTGTAAGTGCATTTGGCATAGATCAACAATTCACGCCCATACAGCTACTTGCGCTATCCCAAAAAACCCAACTCTCTCATCAACAATATACACTTGGCTTAAGCTCTTTGAGCGATGTGGTTTCTGGCCCTGATGCTTTTTTTGCAGCAGCCATAGGTGCCAGTGGTTTGGTTGATGTGTTGCCCAATGACACTGGATTGCTTATAGAACTGACGACTAACCTAGCCACCGGTGGTGGCATGGGCTCATCTGCTGCCTTAGTGGCGGCTATGTTAGCTGCTAGCTTTAAACATTTAGGCCAGCCCTTAAGTGCGGCTGAGCTAGTGTTAAAAACCACCCAAAGTGAGCACTGGCAACACGGGCGTTCTAGCGGTTTAGATCCTTATGTATGTGTGATGGGTGGCTTGCAGCAATATCAGTATGGTAAAGCGGTTAAAAGTGCCTCTCACACACCACAAGCTTCACAACTGCCCCCATGTTTTTTGATAAGTAGCGGCAAGCCAGAAAGCTCTACAGGTGACTGCGTGGAGTTTGTGAAACAACAAAATCTCCCCAAAAGTATGTGGCAAAAATTTAATACAGTGCAAGTAAATCTTCTTACAGCCTTGCAAGAGAATCAACAGGACAAACTGCTTGGCGC
>DKMQ01000062.1:4256-5971 GCA_002470565.1 Oceanospirillaceae bacterium UBA7410
GGGGTGGCTTATGACGACTAATATAAGTGTGGTTGTTTCTGCGCCTGCTAACACCATGCTTATGGGTGAACATGCGGTACTTTTTGGCCACAATGCCTTAGTGTGTGCGTTAACTTCGCGCATCTATATAGAGGCTCACAAGCGCACTGATGGTCATATCGTTATCGACTCTAAGATGGGCCACTTTTCCTGTGCCTTGTCTGATTTGGATATGCATTTAAGTAAAAAATCTCCTTTGAGTTTTGTATTGGAGTCACTGGCCATCACTTCGCCTAAGCACGGCGTGGGCCTAGTGATTGTGTCAGATTTTGAGCATACTTTAGGTTTGGGTTCTTCGGCAGCGGTGACAGTGGCCACTATTGGCGCTATGGAGCTACTGACTAAAGGTTATTTTGATCCCCAAGCAGTAATGCAGTTAGGTATTAAGGTGATTCGCCAAGTGCAAGGCAGTGGCTCTGGCGCAGACGTGGCGGCAAGTGCTTTGGGTGGTGTTGTTAAGTTTAAAGCTAAGCCTGTCAGTGCTGATAAAGTGTCACTTGGTGAGCTAACATGGAACAATGCTCCCAAATTACGTTTAGTGTATTGTGGCTACAAAACTCCAACACCAAAAGTCATAGCAAGTGTGGCTTTAGCGTCTGAGAAAGACCCAGAGTTTTTTCAAAACTGTTATGAAAAAATGGGAGCTTGTGTTGAATCTAGCATAGTTGCTTTACAGAACGGGCATTGGCAAAAGTTTGCTCGCACTATGGATCACTATCAAGACCTTATGAGAGACATAGGTGTGAGTGACGATGCTATTGAAAGCATTATAAAACTGGGTCTAAGTCAGGCCAATGGGCAGACAAGCAAGGGCTTGGATGATGAAGCCTTGTTTGGGGCAAAAATATCTGGCTCTGGACTGGGTGACTGCGTGCTTTTACTTGGTAGCCAAGCCATAGATTGGCCTCATCAACAAATTTGCGTACAGATAGACCCCCAAGGTTTACGCGAAGAAGTAGGCCTTCCTGACCAAACCAACACGCTAAGAGAGATTATGTGATGGGAACTATCAAAGCCTCAGTGCCAGCTTCAAACATTACAGTGGAAAAATGGGTTGATCGCATTCTAGGTGACGCCAAATTTAATACACCTGCAGCACAAGGTAGTGCCTATGCGCCTAGTAATATTGCCTTAAGCAAATATTGGGGTAAGCGAGAAGCAAGCTTCAACCTGCCTGTCACAGGCTCTGTATCTATCTCTTTGGCAGATCATGGTACTCAAACAGACCTTTGCATAATAGATGGGCCAAAACATCAAGTGAGCTTAAACGGTAAAGGCTTGGATGCCAGTGATGGCTTTGTGATAAAGCTTAGTCAATGGCTTGATAGAGTTTTACCCAAAAATTTAAAGCTGGGCGTAAACACTATTAATACGGTGCCCACCGCTGCTGGGTTGGCTTCATCTGCAAGTGGCTTTGCTGCGTTAACCCTATCTACAAACAGCCTTATGGGCTGGAATTTGCCCCAACACCAGTTATCTGCATTGGCTCGTTTGGGCAGTGGCAGTGCCAGTCGGTCTTTGTGGCATGGCTTTGTAAAATGGCATGCAGGGCAGCTGCCTGATGGTAGTGATAGTGTAGCTAATCCTCTAGATCACCAATGGCCCGATTTACGGGTGGGTTTATTAACAGTTTCAAGCCATACCAAAGCAGTGTCTTCTCGTGAAGGCATGGCGCG
>DKMQ01000062.1:6088-7514 GCA_002470565.1 Oceanospirillaceae bacterium UBA7410
GCGACAATGGCTTCTGCTTGGCCGCCGTTAATCTATTGGCAGCCTGAGTCGTTGAGCCAAATGCAAAAAGTATGGCAACTGCGTGCCCAAGGATTGCCGCTTTATTTTACGATGGATGCAGGGCCAAACCTTAAATTATTGTTTGAAGCCAAGCATCAGGCTGATGTAGAATCGGCTTTTGAAACTGTCAAAGTTATCACCCCGTTTCAGTAGGTGGGTTCAGGTGGGCTGGGTGGTTTATTAAGAGAATAAAACATGAAAAAACTTGCCTTAGATGCGATTGATCTGCGTATTTTATGTGCGGTGCAAACTCATGGAAAAATAAGCAAATTTAAACTGGCAGAGCTGGTTAATTTGTCTCCTACACCTTGTCGGGTGAGGCTAGATAAGCTTACAAAAATGGGCATTATTAAGGCCTATCGAGCTGAAATAGATCTTGATCACTTGCTGGATTTAACCCAAGTCATTGTTACAGTTTCATTAAAAACTCATAAAAAATCTGACTTCGAACGCTTTGAATCTTACATTAATCAAGTGGAGGAAATCATTGAATGCTATGCCACAGGCGGCGGCTGCGATTATGTGATGACCTTCATGAGTAGAAATCTTTCCAGTTTTCAAACTTTGGTGGAACAGCTGCTTAGTGAAGATATTGGCATCGACCGTTACTTTATTTACATTGTCACCAAGCTAGTTAAAAAGACACCTCCTAACCTCACTGCACTTCTATCGCCTAATCTTTAGTTGGCAGCTAAAGATTTTTAGGCTTTTTAATGGTTTTTAATTGCTATTAATAAGAGCCTAATTAGTCTTTTACACAGGCTAATTTAGTCCATTTTTAATGCGTGTTTCACCTATAGTTCGGTTATTAATTTCGTAATAGGCCTTGGCTAATTATGCGATTTATTAACTAAAAATGGACTATCTAATGAGCGCACCTAAAGAATTTGGCTTTGGCACACAAATCCGTAAATCACCTTATTTTGATGCAACCATACGTTGGGGAGCTACAGATTTTTCTGTGTATAACCACATGTATATCCCTAGAGACTTTGGTAATCCCCAGCAAAACTTTTGGAATTTAGTCAATGACGTCATTTTGTGTGATGTTGCAGTAGAGCGCCAGGTAGAAATTACAGGCCCAGATGCAGCGAAATTTGTACAAAGACTTATTTCACGAGACTTATCAAAATGTGCTGCAGGGCAATGTAAGTATGTATTGTTAACCAATGCCGCTGGTGGTGTTTTGAATGATCCTATTATGCTTCGCTTGGCCCAAAATCACTTTTGGATCTCCCTAGCAGATAGCGATATCTTATTTTGGGCACAAGGTGTGGCGGTGAACTCTGGTTTGGATGTGCATATAGGTGAGCCAGATGTGTCTCCGTTGCAGCTTCAAGGCCCTAAGTCTGGTGAGGTGATGAAG
>DKMQ01000072.1 GCA_002470565.1 Oceanospirillaceae bacterium UBA7410
GTTTTGTTTGAAAACTACCTGAAAGACCACGAAGCTCCTGAAGATTGTGAATTTTACATGTGCGGTCCTCCAATGATGAACGCAGCAGTTGTGAAAATGTTACAAGACTTAGGTGTTGAAGACGAAAACATTATGTTGGATGATTTTGGCGGATAAGTTCTACCACTTAAAAGGAATCAGCCTAGCCATGTGGTATGCATTAATGCTTACCATGTTGCTGGGCTGTTCTGTGTCTCAAGCGCCAAAAATTGAAGCTATTACTGGCTTGTCTATGGGGACAAGTTACACAGTAAAGTGGGTGCAACGAGTAGACCAAAAAAGTCAAACAAGCAGTGACATTGCTCGCGGTGTTGCTATAGAGCTTGAAAGAATTGAAGCTAGCATGTCAACTTACATGGACGCTTCGGATCTTAGTGGTTTTAATGGTGCAAGTGCTGGGCAATGGCATAGCGTTCCAGCAGAAATGGCCACATTAGTCGCACAGTCACTTGAGTTGAGTGAGCAAACCAACGGTGCGTTTGATATTACTGTGGGACCCATAGTTAACCTGTGGGGTTTTGGGCCAGACCCAATGCCTGTAAATAGTCCTTCACAAGCTGCTCTTGATGCACTAAGGCCTTTAATTGGATACCAATCTTTAAAAGTACAAATACAACCACCAGTCATGTTAAAGAGTACTGACAGTACAATTGATCTGTCGGCAATTGCCAAAGGCTATGGGGTGGATGCAGTGGCTAGGTGGCTGGATTCCAAAGGCCTGGATGACTACCTCGTAGAAGTTGGTGGAGAGCTTCGTGCTAAAGGGTTTAAACCTGATGGCACGCCTTGGCGTATTGCTATAGAAACACCATCTATTGATGCTAAGCAAATCTACCAAGTAATCAACGTGAGTAATATTGCGGTTGCAACTTCTGGAAATTACCGCAATTATTATGAATTGGATGGCGTTAGATATGCCCATACTTTAGACCCTCATACTTTAAGGCCCGTCACGCATAACTTAGCCTCAGTCACGGTGATGGATGCCAGCGCTGCTAGAGCTGATGCACTGGCTACAGCATTAATGGTAATGGGAAGTGAAAAAGGTATTATTTGGGCAACTATGCACCAAGTGCCTGCATACTTTATAATGAAACAACTCGATGGATTTGCGGCTCAATCTACCGCAAACTTCACAGATTACTTGGAGAACTAAATGCAAACTTTAATCTTGTCCTTTGTCGTGTTATTGCTCATCGTTGCTGGAATGGCAGTGGGTGTATTAATGGGCCGAAAGCCTATAGCTGGATCTTGTGGTGGTATGACCGCACTAGGTATGGATGTGGCATGCGATGTGTGTAAAGGCGACCCACAAGTGTGCGAAACAGAACAGCAAAAGAGTTTCAAAGCCGATAAAATGCTTCAAGATCAGGCAAGTGACGTTAGTTATGAGGCAAAGCGATAAGCATTTTATGCTAATAACCGCTTTGCTCACCTAGTAAAAATCAAGTACGACAGAGAAAAAACATGGCAGATTATGATTACGACTTGGTAGTAATTGGTACCGGGCCTGCGGGAGAGGCTGCAGCAATAAATGCTGCTAAATTAGGTCGTAAAGTAGCAGTGGTAGAAATGCGAGAGCAAGTAGGAGGTGGCTGCGCCCATAAAGGCACCATTCCTTCTAAAGCCCTACGCCATTCTGTGAAACAGATTGTTGAGTTTAATACTAACCCTTTGTTTCGTGTCATTGGAGAGCCTAAAAACTTTTCTTTTCCTCAAGTGCTTAAAACTGCCAGTGAAGTTATTGCCAAACAGGTAATGTTACGTACACAATTCTACGCACGCAATCGCGTAGATGTATTTTTTGGTTTTGCACGTTTTGTAGACCGTAATAATATTGAAATATTAGGTAACGAAACAAATGAAAACCTAAGGTTTGATCAAGCAGTGATCGCTACTGGTTCTAGCCCTTATGAGCCCAGCGATATAGATTTTTCACACGAACGTATTTGCACCAGTGATACTGTTCTTAACTTAAAACACACACCGCGCACCTTAATAATTTATGGTGCAGGGGTGATCGGTTGTGAATACGCTTCCATTTTTGCTGGCTTAGATGTGAAGGTTGACTTAGTGGATAACCGAGCTAACCTATTGGAGTTTCTTGATGTTGAAATTTCTGATTCCTTAAGTTACCACTTGCGCAATAACGGTGTGAGAATACGCCATAATGAAACTTATAAAAGCGTTTCAGCCAATGACACTTCAGTAACGATAGAGATGGAGTCTGGCAAGCGTCTATGTGCGGATATGCTGTTGTTTTGTAACGGCAGATCAGGCAACACTAAAGGCGTTGGCTTAGAGAATCTTGGCATAGAAACTAATAGCCGAGGCCAGTTAGAAATTGACCAGCGTTACCAAACGACTGTGGATGGCATTTATGCAGCAGGGGATGTAGTGGGTTGGCCAAGCTTAGCTTCAGCTGCCTATGACCAAGGCCGTTCAGCAGCTTCAGATTTATTAGGCCTTCCAGGTGTTCGTTTTGTAGATGATGTGCCAACAGGCATTTATACTATTCCCGAAATTAGCTCTTTAGGCAAAACTGAAGAGCAACTTACGGCTGAAAAGGTGCCTTATGAAGTAGGTCAGGCCTTCTTTAAAGACCTAGCTCGTGCACAAATTAGTGGAGAAGTAGTAGGGATGTTGAAAATATTATTCAATCGTGACACCTATGAAATATTAGGTATACATTGTTTTGGGGACCGAGCTTCAGAAATTATTCATATCGGCCAAGCGATTATGAACCAAAAAGGTGACGCCAATACGATTGAGTATTTTGTTAATAACACCTTTAACTTTCCAACCATGGCTGAAGCTTACCGTGTGGCTGCGCAGTTAGGTATCAATAGAGCTCGGCAAATTACTAACTAAGTAACGCTTATCAACCCACTGACTAAATCTGTATTATATTAGCGGGTATGTTTTCATACTAATCAGGAAGCACATGTTTCAATCGATTGCTTTGACTGTCGGTCTAAGATACACAAGGGCTCAACGACAGAATCACTTCATTTCCTTCATTTCGCTAATCTCTATGCTTGGTTTAGTGCTAGGTGTCACTGTGCTTATCCTTGTTCTGTCTGTAATGAACGGTTTTGACCAAGAATTACGCCAGCGCATTTTAGGCATGGTCCCCCATGCCACTGTACAAACTGCTGAGCCTATAATGTATTGGCAACAACCAGCAAAGCTAGCCATGCAAGTGGAAGGTGTTGTTGGGGTTGCGCCATTTGTTCATGGTCAAGGCATGTTTAATAATAGAGGCCGAGTGCAGCCAGTGTTACTCAATGGTATTGAACCTGAAGCTGAAGCTTTGGTATCTATATTGCCAAATCACATGATAAAAGGCTTGGTGTCAGACCTAAAGGCTGGAGAATTCAATATCCTTATGGGTGATCTTTTGGCACGACAACTAGGTGCGCGATTGGGTGATAAGGTGACTTTATTTTTACCTGAAGCCTCCTTAACTGTTGCCGGCATTATACCTCGTTTAAAACGCTTCACTTTAGTTGGAATATTTAAAGTGGGGGCAGAGTTGGATGCTAACCTAGCCATCATGCACATTGCTGATGCCAGTAAATTAAAGCGCTTAGGCGGAGGGGCAGAAGGTTTACGCTTAAAGTTAGATGATTTATTTACTGCACCTGATAAAGCTAAGCAAGTGGCACTGCAATTACCTGGTCAATATTGGACCAGTGACTGGACGCGTACTCATGGTAGCTTATTTCAGGCTATTCAGTTGGAGCGTCGCATGTTGGGGCTTTTGTTAATGCTAGTAGTGGCTGTTGCGGCCTTTAATATAGTGTCTACACTAGTGATGCTGGTTGTTGAGAAACAGGCTGATATCGCTATCTTGAGAACCTTAGGAGCAAGTCAAAAAGAGGTCATGGGCATCTTTATAGTACAAGGTAGTATTATTGGGTTCTTAGGTACTTTAATAGGCACTTTGATAGGTGTTTTACTTGCCCTTAATATTACTCAAATTGTTGATTGGGCTGAACAGGTTTTTGGCTTTAAAGTGCTCAGCGCTGAGGTATATTTTATTAGTTATTTCCCTTCTCAAGTCAGGTTTGAAGATGTGTTGTTTATCAGTATCGGCTCGTTTTTGTTGTGTGTAATGGCAACACTTTATCCCGCTTGGCGAGCATCTAAGGTAGAGCCGGCAGAGGTGTTACGTCATGAGTGATTGGGTACTGCAGGCTTGTGGGTTGGTGAAATCTTTTAAGGATGGGCAGCGTAAGATTGATGTTCTTAAAGCATTGGATTTGAACCTTGCAACAGGCCAAAGCATGGCTATTATTGGTAGTTCTGGTTCTGGAAAAAGTACTCTACTGCAGCTATTAGCAGGCCTAGAGCAGCCCGATGCTGGTGAAGTGTTAGTGGTAGGAGAATGCCTGTCTAACCTTACTGGTAATCAAGCAGCTACTTTGCGTAATAAGCGTTTAGGGTTTGTGTTCCAGTTTCATCATTTATTAGCAGAGTTTAGTGCGTTAGAAAACGTCATGTTGCCGCATATTATGGCCGGTAACAAACCTGCCATAGCAGAAAAAAAAGCTCAAGCAATGTTAGACCGGGTAGGTTTAGGGCATCGCACAAGCCATCGTCCAGGTACTCTTTCAGGTGGTGAACGTCAACGTGTAGCCATAGCACGTGCATTAATAAATGAGCCTGCTTGTTTACTTATGGATGAGCCTACTGGTAACTTAGATCGTCATAATGCAAAACAAATTTTGGTATTACTCAAACAACTCCAACTAGATTTGGGCACTGCATTTATTGCAGTAACCCATGACCTAGAATTAGCCAGCCAATTAGATGTGCAGTTTAAGTTGCTAGATGGAAAGTTAGTAAATTAGGGCTTTCGCTTAATCCAGTTACGTTTTACACGCCAGCTCCATATGAAGTGAACAGCGTAAAACGCCACCACTGCAAGAATAACACCACCTACAATAGATCCAGTGTAAAGTGGTTTCCACAATAAATGTAGCTGGTGAAATAACCAAGCCCTAGACCATTCAAAATCCACATCTAATCCAGGCGTTTGTAAAATCCAGCTGCCAAATTTGTAATTCGCATACAGCATAGGTGCCATAGTAATTGGGTTACTGATCCACACTAATCCAATTGACATCGATAGGTTAGCCCTCCAAGCCAAAGCTAAGCTTGCAGCCAAAACCATTTGCAGTGGCATCGGGATCATGCAGCAAAAAACGCCTACAGCGCAGCCCTTAGCTACACTTGTGCGCTTAAAACTCCACAACTGAGTATCATGCATCAAGCTATTTAGCCAGCTTAGGGATTTGTATTGGCTGAGTTTTTTGCTATCTGGGCTAATGCGTTTAAAAAACTTCCTTGGCATGGTCTAACCTTATAAATAATGTCAGGTAAGGCGTTTTTTAGGCGCAGCTCTTATCTGCTAATTATGCGCTTATATATAAGCTAAGCCAAGGTTTAGTGAGCTCAAGGATGAGACATTTATGTATATCTATAGCCTTTTTTTGTTACTGTTTTGGTGTGTGGG
>DKMQ01000014.1:0-4800 GCA_002470565.1 Oceanospirillaceae bacterium UBA7410
TATTTATAGTATATTGGCACATCAAAACCATAACCCTAGTAACGACATTTGTCCAAAAGCGTGAGTAGCCCATTACCTACCAAATTCCAAACTTACAAGGTGAAGACCTAGAGCTAACCCTTGCAGTAAAAAACAGTCACTTTATTGCTAATTTACGTCACACCATAGGCCGTGGTGAATGCGATATTCACCTAAACGATATGCGTAAAAAATACCCAGACGCAAGCCACCATTGCTGGGCGGTGGTGGCTGACGCACCAGATAACAGCACCTTTTGGGGCTTAAGTGACGCTGGAGAGCCATCTGGCACGGCAGGTAAGCCTATGCTTCAAGTGCTTAGCCATTGTGGTATAGGGGAAGTGAGTGTGGTGGTGTGCCGGTATTTTGGTGGCACAAAACTTGGCACAGGTGGCCTAGTAAAAGCATATACAGATGCGGTAAAACTGGTGGTGGAGGCCTGCCCTAGGCAAACAAAGCGCCAACTAAAGCACATTAGCTTGGCCTGCCCTTATGATTTGATGGGGCGTATAGAGCATTTGTGCCAAAGGCATGATGCTGTGATTCAACAAAGAGACTACGGAGATAGCCTCACTCTAGCGCTTTTGATACCCGTAAAGAATATACCCGCACTTGAGCAAGACCTAGGCCCGCTGGCACATGCTTACATAATGCCTGCGCTATAAATTAAGTGCTGGGCTTACTATTTTTTAACAAACTTTGATTTAAGTTTCATAGCGCCCACACCTGGAATTTTGCAATCAATGTCATGATCGCCATCCACAAGGCGTATGCCCTTCACTTTTGTGCCTACTTTCACCACCAACGAAGAGCCTTTTACTTTAAGGTCTTTGATCACGGTGACAGTATCACCGTCTTGCAAAATATTGCCGTTGCTATCGCGTATTACTTTGTTGTCTTCGTCATCGTCTGTGCCATCTATAGACCACTCATGGGCGCACTCTGGACAAACATACTGACTGGCATCTTCGTAGGTGTAAGGTGAGCTACACTTTGGGCAATGAGGTAATTCGGACATGTTATATACTGCCTTTAAGAATTTTGTAATGTTTAAATTGCAACGCACCCATCATCGCAGTGAATAGCGCAATGACAAATGTCACTCTGATACCCACGGGGTCTATAATCACCGATTCTGCGCTGATTAGCGCAACAGTTAAGATAGTCCAGCCATAATCACCTAATACAAAGAACATGACTTCATGGGCTTGAATCTGCTTACGCAATGACGCCACAAGGAGCAATACGCCGTTACACACTAAAATAATGCCTATGGAATGCATCAGCATGGTTTTTTCAGTGCCTATCAAAAGGTTTACAGCATCGGTTTTTAGCAGCATCACCAAACCAAACAGCAAACACGAGACGCTGTTGATACGTAATAACAAATTTAAACTCATACTAACCTCTTAAACGTCTTACTTTAAAGTTACGGCCTTTGAGTTTGCCCTCGCTTAGCTTATTAAATGCTGTATTCCCATAAGCTTGGGTGACCGCCACATAGGCCCATTGATCGCCCACTTGTATGCGGCCGATTTCTGTTCCGGGTATACCATCAGCACCTGTTAACGCGCCTACAATATCACCAGCCCTTACTTTTTGCTTTTTACCACCACCTATTTGTATGGTTACCATAGCAGGTGAAAATGGAGGCTGACGCAAAAGTTTAATAGGTGGTAAGTCGTCACGTTCAAGCTTTTGCTTTAGGTAATCTTCAAGTAAACCAATTTTGTGATTTTCTTTTTGTGTATGCAAAGTGCATGCTAGGCCTTGAGCCCCTGCACGGCCTGTGCGACCTATGCGATGGGTGTGCACTTCTAGCTCACGCGCTACTTGGTAGTTGATCACCAAATCGAGCGCTTCAATGTCTAGGCCACGAGCCGCCACATCTGTGGCCACCAGTACAGAAGCACTACGGTTAGAAAAACGCACCAAAGTTTGGTCACGTTGCTTCTGCTCTAAATCACCATGTAGCGCCAAAGCTTCATAGCCTGCAGCACGCAGTGCATTAGCCACTTGATCTGTTTCTATTTTGGTATTACAAAAGATGAGCGTAGTTTCAGGCTGGTGAGCTTGTAATAAAAGCTGCACTGCTTCTATGCGTGATTCATCACTTTCTACCTGATACAGGGTTTGCACGATGCTTTGTTTGCTGTGGCTGTCTTGCACTTCTACAGTCACTGGCGATTGCATGATGCGCTTAGCAATGTTTTCAATTTTAGATGGGTATGTGGCGCTAAACAGCATGGTTTGGCGCTGTGTGGGCATGTAGCTGATAATATTGTCTAAGGCTTCTTGAAAACCCATGTCTAGCATTCTATCGGCTTCATCAAGCACTAAGGTAGTGAGGTTATCTAAATTAAGATTTGCTTTGCGTAGGTGTTCTTCCACGCGCCCTGGGGTGCCTACAATGATATGCGCACCATGCTCTAATGAGCCTACTTGCGGCCCAAAAGACATGCCACCACACAATGTAAGCACTTTAATGTTATGGATGCCACGGGCTAGCTTGCGGATCTCTACAGACACCTGATCTGCTAGCTCACGCGTAGGGCACAACACCAAGGTTTGTACACGAAAGCGTTTTACGTTGAGTTTATTAAGTAGGCCAAGTGCAAAGGTAGCCGTTTTTCCAGAGCCTGTTTTTGCCTTAGCAATCACATCTTTATTGGCTAGGATAGGTGGTAGGCCTTGGGCCTGAATAGGTGTCATTTCTTTATAACCTAGGCTTGCTAGGTTATCTATAAGGGCTGAATTTAGGCCTAAGGTGGCGAAATCGTATTGCGAATCTTGTGACAAGGTCTTTCTCGTGTATTAATTGGGGGACAAAGAAGGCAGTGCTAAAGCTAGCACAATGCCTTTACTAAGCCAGCCTAAGCTGAGGCGCCCATAATAACAGAATAACGCTGTATTAGTTGCTTATCATCTGCTCTAGTAGGTGCTGACGTTGATCGACCGCATCACCTTGTAATACAAAGCCGCACAGCGTGCCGTCACTGTCGTTAAATCGTGCAATTATGCCCTTCTCACCTGGCTCTACGTGCCATTGGCCTTGTTGCCCATAGGTTGGTGGCAATAAGGTAATTGGGCACACTGGCGTTTTAACCACTACAGTCATTTGAGGATAGCTTACCTCAGTGGAAGTGCCAGTTAGCGTTTTAGACAAGGCTTGAATACCCCAATATATTGGGGCAATGTAGGGCTGTAGCTGGCCATTAAACTCTACACAATCACCCAGGGCATAAATATGGGGTACATTAGTCATTAAGCGTGAGTCTGTTTTAATGCCCACGCCGCAAGTAATGCCTGCATTCATGGCAAGCTGTGTGCGAGCTTGTAAGCCTACGGCAGACACAATCACGTCTACTTCAAGCGTATCGCCACTTTTTAGCACTACTGTATAACCCATGCTTGAGTTTGATGGATTGGTGTAATTAATAGATGCCACAGTGTTATCTAACCACCATTTCACGCCAATATCTGCCAATGATGTTTGTAACTTTGTGCCTACTTCTTTTGGCAACAAACGATCCATAGGCCAAGAGGTAAGTCCCACTAGGTTTACTTTTTTGCCCACTGAAGCTAGGTCATTAGCAAATTCGCAGCCTATTAAGCCGTTACCAATAAGCAATACTCGCTCTTTACCGTCTAGCAGGTCTCTATATTTGCTGTAGTCTTGCAAGTCATTCACGCTGATCACGTCACTGCTGGCATCACCTGCAAATGGAATCTTAATCGCATGGGCACCTTGGGCTAATACAAGCTGGCCAAAAGGTTGCTTGCCTATGTTGGTGATTAAAGTTTTGGCTTGGGTGTCTATACGCTCCACCACACAGTGGGTAATGATACGAACATTTAATCTATTGGCCCGGTCTAGTGGCAGCTCTACCACTAAATCTTTGGCGCTTTGTTGCATGTTTAAGCCTGTAGACAATGCTGGCTTGGAGTAGTGTTTACCATCATCTTGAGTGAGCACTACTATTTCTGCTTGGCTATCTAGCTTGCGCATCGCTTCTGCTAGGTTGTAGCCGGCATAGCCTGAGCCTACAATAACTATAGCGCCTTGGGGCTTTTGTGTAGCAGATAACACTGCAGCGGCTGCCGTGGCATTAGCGCCAGAAAGCACAGGCGCTGCAGGCATTTCAATCATTTCAAAGTCTTCTTTACCCACTAAACAATCAGGGCATAGCCAATCACTTGGCACGTCATCCCAGCGAGTGCCTGGCTCTATGCCATCATGTGGCCAGCCGATCGCTTCGTCATAAATAAAGCCACAAATAATACACAGCCATTTTTTATATGGCGCACACTGGTCAGAAGAAGACATGTTTGATTCTCAATGAGTTAACGGTTACTAGGGTGTTAAACGAATGGCAATATTTTTAGTACGCACGTAATTATACAAAGCTTCTTGACCTTTTTCACGTCCAAAACCAGATTTTCCTACGCCGCCAAAAGGTGTGCTTATGCCACCAGCAAACCATTCGTTCACAAACACCTGCCCCGCCACAAGCTGCCTACTTGCCTGCAGCGCTAAGCTTAAGTCTTTTGTGAATACGCCAGCCACCAAACCAAACTCGGTGCCGTTAGCCATGTCGTATGCTTCTTTAGGGGTGTTAAATTTCATGAGCACAAGCACCGGCCCAAATACTTCTTGCTGGGCTATGTCTGCCTGCACATCAGCTTCTATAATAGTGGGTGGCATAAAATAGCCTGCTTTATCCAATGGCGTGCCACCTAACACACAGTTTGCGCCTTGCTCTTGAGAGCGCGCACACATGG